>NZ_JBBIAR010000160.1:0-1051 GCF_054185165.1 Bradyrhizobium sp. UFLA05-109
TGTGCATGTTCATTAATTCGGTGATCGAATCCAGCCCGGCAGGGAGGGTTCGATGCGCGACAATAGCTTCGATCGGACGATTGAACGGAATTACCTTCAGAAGTGGCGGTTCCTGATCGCTGAGTATGAGGAGGTGAAAGCGGGGCGGTCGGCGACGTTCCGCCGGGTGGGGGACTTCTATAAGCACCACGGCACCTGCTCGCAGACCTTCCGGAAGTACTACAATCGCTATCTGCGGAACGGCGCGGAGGCAGACCTGTTGCCGCAGCGCCGCGGGCCGAAGTGGCGAGAGCGGCGCGAACCGGAAGGCATTGAGGCTGAGATCGTCGCCTGCCGGAAGCGCGGCATGAATCGATATGAGGTCCACGCCGCCTTGCGTGAACGGCGAGATACGGTACCGTCACCCTCGACCATTTACCGGGTCTTCAAACGCAATCAGCTGAACCGCCGCACCCCGGCGATGCGCGAGGAGAAACGTCGCATTATCAAGGACAAGATCGGCGAACTCGGCCATGTCGACCTGCACCAGCTGTCCCGCGACATGTTCCTGGCGCCACCATCAAGCCCCGCCTTCATTGTTAGCCTGGTCGATAGCTGCTCGCGCCTGGCCTGGGCCGAGGTGCTGACCTCGAAGAAGGCGCTGCCGGTCATGTTCAAGACGCTGAAAATGATCAACACCCTCAACGTCACCTATGGGGTCCAGTTCGCCGAGATCCTGTCCGACAACGGGGCGGAGTTCGCCTCCCGCAACTCTCCTGAAGAGCACCCCTTCGAGGCCATGCTGATCGAGCTCGGCATCAAGCATCGCTACACCAGGCCCTATCGGCCTCAAACCAACGGCAAGGTGGAACGCTTCTGGCGAACGCTCGACGACGACGTCATCGAAGGCGCAACCTTCGACAACCTCGAGCACTTCGCCAACGAGCTGTTCGAGTATGTGATCTACTACAACAACTTCAGGCCTCATCAGGCCCTCGGCGGCAAGACACCAAAGGGATTTGCCGAGGCCCAGACCCAAACCATTCGATCACCGAATTAGTGAACTTGCACA
>NZ_JBBIAR010000161.1:0-987 GCF_054185165.1 Bradyrhizobium sp. UFLA05-109
GGATGTGATGATCGCGGGTTTGATTGACGCGCGCAAGTGCTTTGTCAGGTTGATTGTCGCGGCGCGTCAATCAGGGGCGATATTGGCGGGTGTGGCGTATGACGCTGGGCGTCCAGGTCCCTTTTTGCGCTCAGCGGCCTCGCGGCGCCGGTAGCTTTCGACATTCATCTCGAAGATGGTGGCGTGATGAACGAGCCGGTCGACCGCGGCGAGCGTCATAGCGGGGTCCGGGAAGATCTTCCCCCACTCGCCAAAGGGTTGGTTGGCTGTGATCAGCATGGAGCGCCGTTCGTAACGGGCGCTGATCAGCTCGAAGAGCACACTGGTCTCGGCCTGGTCCTTGGTGACGTATGCGAGATCATCGAGGATGAGCAGGTCGAACTTGTCGAGCTTGGCCAGCACGCTCTCGAGGACGAGGTCGCGGCGGGCCTGCTGCAGCTTCTGGACGAGATCTGTGGTGCGGGTGAACAGCACCCTGTAGCCGTTCTCGATGAGGGCGAGACCGATCGCCGAGGCGAGATGGCTCTTGCCGGTGCCGGGCGGGCCGAACAGGAGCAGGTTTGCGCCTTTCTCCAACCAGGTGTCGCCGGCGACGATGGCCATGACCTGAGCTTTGGAGACCATCGGCACGGCGTCGAACTCGAAGCTGTCGAGGGTCTTTCCGGGCAGAAGGCGGCCCTCTGTGAGGTGCCGCTCGATGCGGCGGCGATCGCGCTCGGCCAGTTCGTGCTCGGCGAGCACAGTGAGGAAGCGCGCGGCGGGCCAGCCCTCCTTGTCGGCCTGCTCGGCGAACTGTGGCCAGATCACCTTGCTGGCGGGCAGTCGCAGCTCGTTAAGGAGCAGGCTGAGCTTGGCGGGGTCAATCGAGGCGCTCTTCATGCTGCGTCTCCCAGGCTGGCGCCGATGAGCGCTTCGTAGGCCTGAAGCGGCGCCAGGCGGACGACTACGTTGGGTAGGCGCGCGGGATCGGGCGCGAAGCGGGCACGC
>NZ_JBBIAR010000162.1:0-926 GCF_054185165.1 Bradyrhizobium sp. UFLA05-109
GCGGCGCCAGATCTCGACGGCATCAAGGCCTGCCGGATCGACGATCCCGAATGCGAAGCGTGCCAGTAAGGAGATGACGATGCTCGATTGGTCCGACACCGAAACCACGGCGGCTGCTCCGGCCGCCTCGACCCTCACCACGGCGCTGCGTCCGCAGACCCAGCTCAAGCTCGAGCCGGCCGACCCGACCGGCCTCGGTGCGATCGATCGTACCGGCGGCCGCGTGTCCGTCGACGAGAAGCGGATGATCAACTGCCGCGCCGACGTCAACCAGCTCCTTCCGCTCAAGTACAAATGGGCCTGGGAGAAATATCTCTCCGGCTGCAACAATCACTGGATGCCAACCGAGGTCTCGATGCAGGCCGACATCGCGCTGTGGAAGTCGCGCGACGGCCTGACGGATGACGAGCGGCGCGCGATCAAGCGCAACCTCGGCTTCTTCGCGGCGTCTGAGTCGCTCGTTGCCAACAACATCGTGCTGGCGATCTACCGTCATCTCACCAATCCGGAATGCCGGCAGTATCTGTTGCGGCAGGCGTTCGAGGAAGCGGTTCACACCCACACATTCCAGTACATCGTTGAAAGCCTCGGCTTGGATGAGGGCGAGCTGTTCAACATGTACCGCGAGGTGCCGTCGATCACCGACAAGGCTGCCTGGGCGCTCAAGCACACGCAGCATCTGGATGATCCGTCCTTCCAGACGGGAACACCGGACCGCGATCGCGCTTTCCTGAAGGACCTCGTCGCGTTCTACGTGGTGTTTGAGGGGATGTGGTTCTACACGGGCTTTGCGCAGATCCTGTCGCTGGGACGCCGCAACAAGATGGTCGGCATTGCCGAGCAGTATCAGTACATCCTGCGCGACGAGAGCATTCACCTGAACTTTGGCATCGACGTGATCAACCAGATCAAGATCGAGAATCCGC
>NZ_JBBIAR010000163.1:0-910 GCF_054185165.1 Bradyrhizobium sp. UFLA05-109
TGAGCCGGCTCGGTCTCCCGCCCGTTCCATCTATCAACCTGAACAGTTGCACGAGGCTGCGCCAACAGACCTCGCATCACAGGGACAGGCACCGTGATCATACCTCTCCGTTGCGTCGGAATCGACGTCTCCAAGCAATATCTTGATATCTTTGATGAAGCCGTGGGCATGCCGGAGCGCATCGCCAACGCGGCACAGGCCATCACACAGCTGGTGGCGCGTTGGCGATGCGACGTGCTGGTCGTCTTCGAGGCCACGGGTGTCTATGACCTTGCACTTCGCGAGGCGCTGCGTCAGGCCGGCATCCGCTTCGCCCGGATTAATCCGGCCCGTGCTCGAGACTTTGCCCGCGCCAGCGGCCAGCTCGCCAAGACCGATCCGATCGACGCGCGGATGCTGGCAGCCTTTGCGCGCGCCATGAAGCCCGTCACCGAGCAGGTCGCCACACCTGCCCGCGACGCGCTGGCAAGGCTGGCAAAACGGCGGGACCAGTTGGTCCTCATGCGCGCCCAAGAGAAGAACCGTCGCAGCGAAGCCGATGACCGCGCCATGGCCGAACGCATCGGTCGCCTTATCGAGGTTCTCGATCGCGAGATCGCCGAGATTGAGGCCGACATCAACGCACTCATCAAAGCCGAGCCGGAGATCTCGGACGATGCGCAGCTGATGCGCTCAGTGCCCGGCGTGGGTCCCGTGGCCTGCATGCAGCTCATCGCGCAGATGCCGGAACTTGGACATGTCGGGCCCAAGCAGGTGGCGGCGCTGGCCGGCCTGGCCCCCTTCAACGTCGACAGTGGTACCCACCGCGGCAAGCGCAAGATCGCTGGTGGTCGAAAGCGCGTTCGCGATGCCCTCTACATGGCCGCTCTCAACGCGGTTCGCCGGGCCGACCTCTTCAAGGCCTTCTACT
>NZ_JBBIAR010000164.1:0-828 GCF_054185165.1 Bradyrhizobium sp. UFLA05-109
GATCGCTTCGCCCATCTGCGTGGTCGAGGCGGCGGTGGTGCCTTCCGACTTGATGTCCGCCGTGCGCAGACCGCTGGCCAGCACGGCCGCGATCGCGGCGTCGACCTTGTCGGCGAGCGCGCCCATGTCGAAGGAGTAGCGCAGCGCCATGCCGAAGGACGAGATCATCGCGATCGGATTGGCGAGGCCCTTGCCGGCGATGTCGGGCGCCGAGCCGTGCACGGGCTCATACAGCGCCTTGCGCTTCCCGCTCTTCACATCGACCTCGCCGAGCGAAGCCGAGGGCAGCATGCCGAGCGAGCCGGTCAGCATCGCAGCGATATCCGACAGCATGTCGCCGAACAGGTTGTCCGTCACGATGACGTCGAACTGCTTCGGCCATTTCACCAGCATCATGCCGCCGGAATCCGCGAGCTGATGCTCGAGCGTGACGTCGGGATATTCGCGCTTGTGAACCTGGGTCATGACCTCGTTCCAGAGCACGCCGGACTTCATGACGTTGCGCTTTTCCATCGACGTCACCTTGTTCTTGCGCTTCTTGGCAAGCTCGAAGGCGACGCGGCCGATGCGCTCGATCTCGTAGGTGTCGTAGACCTGGGTGTCGATGGCGCGCTTCTGGCCGTTGCCGAGGTCGGTGATGGTCTTCGGCTCGCCGAAATAGACGCCGCCGGTGAGCTCGCGCACGATCACGATGTCGAGGCCCTCGATGGCCTCACGCTTCAGGCTCGAAGCATCGGCGAGCGCCGGATAGCAGACGGCGGGACGCAGGTTGGCGAACAGAGCGA
Source organism: Bradyrhizobium sp. UFLA05-109 (assembly GCF_054185165.1). Lineage (NCBI taxonomy): Bacteria > Pseudomonadati > Pseudomonadota > Alphaproteobacteria > Hyphomicrobiales > Nitrobacteraceae > Bradyrhizobium > Bradyrhizobium sp. UFLA05-109. Next base: position 786 of record NZ_JBBIAR010000164.1, read on the forward strand.
GATCCTTGCGCAGCCGGAGCAGGCCGGCCTCGGGGCGCACCTC
>NZ_JBBIAR010000165.1:0-679 GCF_054185165.1 Bradyrhizobium sp. UFLA05-109
GAGTGCTGCCGCGGCACAAGTCCGATCCATGCTGCAAAATCCCGACCGGATTTGAAATCACTCGGGTCTGCGACAGTGGAAGCGATGGCCGTGGCCCCGATCACGCCTATCCCCGGCACGGTCTCGAGGCGGCAGCTCATATCGTTGGCACGATGATGGGCGTGAATGGCGCGATCCAGAGCCCCAATCTGCATTTCCAGAGCTGCGAGTTGATCGACAATGGCCTGCAGCGCCTGTTTCATCGCAGTTGGAAGAGCTTCGCGATTACTCTCGTCCGTGATGATCGTGGCAAGCTGCGCGAGACCTTCGCGTCCCGTCTCCGCCACCAGGCCGAACTCGGCAAGGTGGGCTCGGAGCGCATTGATCAGCTGCGTGCGCTGGCGGATTAAAAGATCCCGAGTTCGATGCAACATCAGCAAGGCTTGCTGATCGGCCGACTTGATCGGCACGAACCGCATCGATGGGCGTGTCACGGCCTCACAGATGGCGGCGGCATCGGCAGCATCGTTTTTCGACCGTTTGACATAGCCCTTCACGTAGCTCGGCGGCATCAGACGCACGGTGTGACCGAGCTTGGAGACTTCACGCGCCCAGTGATGAGCGGTTCCGCAGGCTTCCATGCCGACCAGGCAAGGAGGAATCCTGCTAAAGAAGTCGATGACCTGCTTGCGCCGCAGCT
>NZ_JBBIAR010000166.1:0-668 GCF_054185165.1 Bradyrhizobium sp. UFLA05-109
AGCGCCTCTGCCGGCGTCTTCCAGCCTAAGGTCTTTCTCGGTCGAGCATTGAGGGCTGCTGCCACGGCGGCGATTTCGTCAGCGCTGTGGATGCTCAGGTCAGTGCCTTTCGGGAAGTACTGACGCAGCAAACCATTGGTGTTCTCATTGGTGCCACGCTGCCACGGGCTTTGCGGATCGCAAAAGTAAACCTGGACACCGGCATCGATCTTGAGGCGATCATGCTGGGCCATTTCTGCTCCCTGATCCCACGTCAGCGAACGGCGAAGCTCTTCAGGCAAAGTAATGATGGTGCGTGTAATCGCGTCGCGCACCGCTTCGGCCCCGTGTCCCGCGAGCGCCGGGCCGTTCTTCATGCGCGGATTCTCGCCATGCCCTGAGAGCCGAGGAAGATGAAGCAGCATCGTGAAGCGCGTGGAACGCTCCACCAACGTACCGATTGCCGAACTGCCAAGCCCAAGGATGAGATCCCCTTCCCAGTGGCCTCGCACCGCACGATCGGCTGCTTCGGCAGGGCGTTCGCTGATCATGATCTCCGGTGAGACAAAGCCTTGGCCTCGCCGGCGCACGCGCGCTCTGGGCACCCTTAACACGCGCCCGGTTCGCAAGCAGGCCGTCAGTTCACGGCGCAACGCGCCCCGGCTCTGAACAAAGAGGGCCTGATAGAT
>NZ_JBBIAR010000167.1:0-662 GCF_054185165.1 Bradyrhizobium sp. UFLA05-109
TCCTCCGACACCTTACCGGTGCCGTGGGTGTCGATGTAGATCGACAGCGGACGCGCCACGCCGATGGCGTAAGCAAGCTGGAGCGTGCAGCGATCGGCAAGACCGGCCGCGACGATATTCTTGGCGACGTAGCGCGCAGCGTAAGCCGCCGAACGGTCGACCTTGGTCGGATCCTTGCCGGAGAACGCGCCGCCGCCATGCGGGGCCGCGCCGCCGTAGGTGTCGACGATGATCTTGCGGCCGGTCAGGCCGGAGTCGCCGTCGGGACCGCCGATGTAGAACTTGCCGGTCGGGTTGATGTGCCAGATGGTCTTGCCGTTGATCCAGTCCTTCGGCAGCGCCTCGCGCACATAGGGCTCGACGATGTCGCGAACCTGGTTGGAGGTGAGATCTTCGACCAGATGCTGGTGCGAGACCACGATCTCGCGCACGCCGACCGGCTTGCCGTTCTCGTATTGCACGGTGACCTGGCTCTTGGAGTCCGGGCCCAGGACCTTCTCGCGGCCGGAGTGGCGCGCTTCGGAGATCAGCCGCAGGATCTTGTGGGCGTAGAAGATCGGTGCCGGCATCAGGTCGGGCGTCTCGTTGGTGGCGTAGCCGAACATGATGCCCTGGTCGCCTGCGCCCTCTTCCTTGACCTCGCCCGGCTGAAGCGCATCGAC
>NZ_JBBIAR010000168.1:0-657 GCF_054185165.1 Bradyrhizobium sp. UFLA05-109
CAGGAAGGCGTCATGAAGACGCGCATGCAGCCGATCGGCAATGCCTGGCAGAAGCTGCCGCGCATCGTCCGCGACCTATCGAGCGAACTCGGCAAGCAGATCGAGCTGGAGATGCACGGCGCCGACACCGAGCTCGACCGCCAGGTGCTCGACCTGATCAAGGACCCGCTCACCCATATGGTGCGCAACTCCGCCGACCATGGCCTGGAAACCCCGGCCGAGCGGCTTGCGAGCGGCAAGGGCGAGCAGGGCACCATCCGGCTGTCCGCCTATCACGAGGGCGGTCACATCATCATCTGCATCGCCGACAACGGCAGGGGCCTCAACACCGAGAAGATCAAGGCCAAGGCGCTCTCTTCGGGGCTCGTCACCGAGGCCGAGCTCGAGAAGATGAGCGAAGCGCAAATCCACAAGTTCATCTTCGCGCCGGGCTTCTCCACTGCCGCCGCCATCACCTCGGTCTCGGGCCGCGGCGTCGGCATGGACGTGGTGCGCACCAATATCGACCAGATCGGCGGCACCATCGACATCAAGTCCGTCGCCGGTGAAGGCTCGTCCGTCACCATCAAGATCCCGCTGACGCTCGCGATCGTCTCGGCCCTGATCGTGGAAGCCGGCGGCGACCGCTTTGCCATTCCCCAGCTCTCGGTTGTGGAA
>NZ_JBBIAR010000169.1:0-642 GCF_054185165.1 Bradyrhizobium sp. UFLA05-109
GCAGATATAACAAGCTATGTCTGCGGCCCAGCGGCGGGAAATCCGCTGATGGAAGCTGGAGCGTTAAGGGCAAGGAACGCGCTCTCGGTAGCACTGGAGCAGGCCATCGACGCTATCGCGAAATGTCTTCCGACAAAGTCGGCTGCCTCACGTAGTGAGCCAATCAACTAAGGATGATTGGTCGGTCGTACGCCGTCATGATGATGACCTATACATCTCGAGTTCACCAAGCGCGCTTAGTCGTCCGTGAGGAACTGGGATTTCAGCTCCGAACGAGCTGAAGCCGGAGGATGAGCCGGACGACGATTTGCCGCAACAGAAGCTGCAGTCAGCTTAGAAGATGCCGGAAATTGTAGCCGGCGGCGCCAAGGACGGCGTTCACCTGCGCAGTTCGCGCTTGATCTGTCGCGTTACCCGCCGCTTCCGGCCTGATGTGGGGCATTGTGGCTTCGATAGCCCTTGTCGGCGAAGAGGTGTTCGATAGTGTTGCCAATCGGCGCCTCCATGTCCGTGATCACGGCGTTAAGCGTGTGGGGTGGGCAGCTGGGGCCGGACAGGGTCAGGCGGCTGATTTGTCCCTCCGCCGGACGTGCTGATTGTTGCCGGCTGAAATAGGCGAGAGCAGAATGCAATCTGCAGCTA
>NZ_JBBIAR010000016.1:0-147853 GCF_054185165.1 Bradyrhizobium sp. UFLA05-109
TTGGTGGCGTAGCCGAACATGATGCCCTGGTCGCCTGCGCCCTCTTCCTTGACCTCGCCCGGCTGAAGCGCATCGACGCCCTGCGCGATGTCGGCCGACTGCGGATGCAGGAGGATCTCGATATCCGCCGTCTTCCAGTGAAAACCTTCCTGCTCGTAGCCGATGTCCTTGATCGCGCCGCGCACGACGCTCTCGATCTGCTCGTTGGTGACCGATGCGGGACCACGGGTCTCGCCCGCGATCACGACCTTGTTTGTGGTCGCGAGCGTTTCGCAGGCCGCGCGGATCTGCCACGGGTCAATGCCCGCTTTCGGTCCTTCGCGGTAGAACAGATCGACGATCTCATCGGAGATCCGGTCGCAGACCTTGTCCGGATGGCCTTCAGACACGGACTCGCTGGTGAAGAGATAGGACGCTCGCATCAGTAACCCCTTGTCCCGCCCCATTGGGCAGTCGTTTGCGATGTTTACTTTTGGTTGATGTCAATCACGCCGGCGCGAGATGACGTAGGATTCGTCGTAAAACCAGAGCCCGTTGTACTTTCGCAGCACGTCCCTGGCGGCATCCAGAGTGCGGCCGTTTTGAGTCATTTCTCCCGAAAAACGACCTGGTGGCGATCACACAGGCGCGAGCCGCATCCCGCCGCAAGCACAAGAGTGCGGCTCTGAATTTTTGATCGAAGGAAGCTCTATTCATATCGGCGCTCGTGAAACCAAAATTCGGCTCCACTCGTTCATAGTTGCGGTCAGGCGCCGCAAGCCCCTGCCAAGCATTTCAAGATCAATGCGGTAGGAAAGCCGGAAACCTGTTGGGTCGCCGAGGGCCGTGCCCGAGACTGCTGCGACACCAGCGTTCATCAACAACGCCTTGACGACGTCGTCGCCGTTGAATTCTCCGCTATCGCCGGTGGCGCGCCGCTGAAGCCCGCAGAGATCGAGGTAGAAGAACAATCCGCCTTGGGCAGCGGGCAGCGGTATCAATCTCAGCTTTGAAAAGATCGAGAGTCCGAGTGTTCGCGCGTCCGCAATGTGGCGCCGCAATTCCAATTCGAAGGCTGAATCGCCGGACTTGAGATGATACAGCAGCGCATGCTGCGCAATGACATCGGGATTCGATGTTGTATGGGTTTGTAGCGCCTTAACCGCACTGATAAAAGCGTTGGGCGGGGCGCCACCGGTAGGATCGGGTGATGGGCATGTGGGGGATGAGCGAAAGCCCCGTAGCATTCGCCGAAGATTATCCAGAGGTTCCGTTCCCTCGCGAGTTGGGCAATACCAGCAAAGATGTCGCGGTCGTAGACCGTGCCCGTCGGATTGTTTGGTGTGTTGACCACGATCGCCTTGGTCCTTGACGTGATGGCCGCGGCGAGATCTGTCGGCATCGGCACATAACTGTTGTGCCGAGTCTCGACAAAAATCGGTGCGCCGCCAGCAATAATGATCTGTTTGGGGAAATTCGTCCGATAGGGGACTGGGATCAGTACTTCGTCGCCGGGATTTAGAAGAGCCATGGCGGCATTGGAGAGCGCTTGCTTAGCGCCGCTCGTCACAGCGATTTCGTCTGCTGACCATGGCTGAGTCGTCTCGGCGGAAACCTTGCAAGCGCACGCATGGCGCAGCTCCAGCAACCCGATCGCGTCGGTATGGCGGTTGAGGTTGCCATCAATCGGTGCGATCGCGCCCTCGCGCACCGATGGAGCGAGTTCGCTCCAGATCTTTCCTGCGGTCAAATCGATAATCTCATCGCCGCGTGCAATACCCTCTGTCGCAGCAGTCCTCGTCGCAGTGCGACCCCACAACTTTATCAAGGCTGCCCGGTGCGCCAACACGAGCGCTCTCCCTCAAAATAAATGTAAGCGTTGCTGCACTGATCGGAGGTTTGCCGGATATCTTGGAAAGAGATTCCCGTACTAAGCGGACGCAACTCAGAGTCAATGTCGGATCGTTTTCTGACGGCGAAATATACTTGTATCGCTGCTTCTGTACCTATCCGTCGTGCAAAGTGAACTACTCGAGATGGCACAAAATTCGGCAAGCCGATCACAGAGCTTGAGTTGTCTTGCCATTCAGTGAGATCTCCACGAGGACGAGCAGGTGCTATGTTGGAAATTTCAGTGTCGGGCAACGCTAGAAAGGACGGGTGCATGGCGGCAGTCTGTTACGAACGGGTCATTTTGTGCATATGAACTATTACCGTTGGTCGTCCAGTTGGAGATACGGCGCTTGTGCTCGGATGAGTTCGTCGTACCCCAATAGGTAGAAGACTCGTCGAGCGTCGCAAAATTGGACTCAATACTCGCAATGCCTTCCCTAGCCATGATGCGACCGCACACCCGGCGAATGGCCACTACTGCAGCTCGCATAGAGTGATTTGCCCAGATCACCCTAGAGATGCGTGCGCGTCGCAATATGCAGAGACCGGCGTTCCGTGGTAGTTTGTTGGGATGATCACGATGGGCACTCAATTCTGGCATGCACCCGCAAATGCAAGGATCTCGTCCGCGATGCGTTTTCGCGAGTGAATGAGGATCGCGTCGGCCCCTGCGTCGGCGTAAGCGTGAGCGCGCGAAACTGCTTCGTCCTTTTCACGACCAAAGTCCGTCATGGCAGTCATCGTTCGAGCAAATCGTAGGTCGGAGCATATCGGCAGGTGGCGAGTTCACACCTCGATCGGGTTCGGTTGCGCGAACAGATCCATCTTGCAGGCCGAGTATCCTAGGAGGCCTGACCTGCGCTGCTTTGACCAGGCACTGATTGGCACGCCTCCGTGATCTCGATCAATGGCTAGCGTTGGTAGTTGACTGGAGCATAAAGCGTTGGATGTCGACAACAACGAGCAAGCAATTCCGAGCCTTCTGCTGGTCGGGGGCGATTGATCGCGACATCCATCGTCCGACGCAAATCGGTGAAGAAGTTCGACCGCTCGCGATCGTGCAGCCCCAGCTTTGCGTGGTCAGCCTTTGGAACAGCGAGGACCAATTCGTATGCCACGTTTCCTTCACGGATGTCTCGGCTGACCCAAACGGCGCTGTCGCAGTTCCGACGTAAGTGGCTTGCTTCAAAGTCAGTCAAAACCTGGCGATCCCTTCAAGTGCTTGTCTCGACTACGAATTGTCGCGTCGGCCGCGAGTGGTACGACACTTGCTGCTCTCATCTCAGAGCCTTGCAAAGTTCTTGGAGAAGCGCATGCACAGCGTCATCTATATCAAACAGGTTCCCGAGTCCGCTCGAATTCGCGTGCGGCCTCTCACCAATATCAGCGAGCGCCCCAACGGTGACCGTCATCGAGTCCCTCGAATGGCTCTTGTTGGAAGGGGTGCTGGACCTGCGCGAGGAGTTCGACTGCGAAATCACCGTCCTTCCAGTAGATACCGCAAATGGAGCGGATTCCATTCCCAGGGTATTGTCCTTATACGAGCCCGCCGTGCTCTTCGCCGATCCCGTATACGCCGACGCCGGCTCACCGCCGATGAGCTATGCGGCCGGCGGCCGCGATCCTCAAGAATTTGCAGGAGATATAGTCCGGCCGAGCTTATCTTCGTTCGCAAGCAGATCATTAAGGGTGAGTTCAAACAGCCGGAGCCCGGCACCAGACGGACCTGCGCACTGCAGCTCACGCAGCTGCTCAAAATTGGGGCGAAGAGTCTCGCCGCGCGAGCGATCGAGTGACCGGCTGATGCTCGACTGGCGGATCGGGGCACCGTCGAGGCGGGGGAATATCGGCCCAGGCGTGTCACGCGCTCTACTATCAGTCGGACGTCGAGGGAACACGTGGACACGGCGATCTAAACCGGCGGAAACGCGGGAACGTTCCGACTTCGCCTGTATCGGCATCGTGTGCAGATCTTACCCGCGCTGCGAGCCGCTTGCGATCCGCGGCTATCATGGCATTTGCGGGACCGCATTACGAGCGGGAAGAGGTTGCGAGCTAATCTGCGTCTGAAACGAGTTCAGTTGAACGGCGCAATAGCGGCCTTCTGGCGATCACGTGAGGCGCTACATGAATCTCTTTAGCTTCGTCGAATGCGCGATCCAAACGCAATCTCTAAAATCTCTGTTTGATCTGCTTGTGAACTGTGCAAGCGAACAGGGCTACACTGAGGTCGCTTACGGAGCGCTCACGTTCGCGGAGCCGCTTCGTCTACCGGGGTGCCCTCCGCCTCTGGTGGCTATGAAGGCTCCGCCCGACTGGTGTCAACGCTATTTGGAACGCAAGTACTATAACGTCGATCCAGTAGTACGGCGGACACCGATGTTTGCGGGACCATTTCTATGGGACGAACTCGCCAAAGAATATCAGCTGCAGGCATGTGAGCAACGCGTACTAGAGGAGGCCAGAGAGGCAGGCCTGAAGCGCGGCATCAGCGTGCCACTATTTGGGCCATCAGGCCGAATATCTGTGGTGTCATTCGCGTCCCGTTTTGATGATGCCGATCCTCAGGGCAATGTGAGGCATCTCAACGCGCTGGCTTGGCACTTCCATGTTGCATTTGCGGAGATCGCAAGGCCCAGCGACAGTGCCTGCGATAGGAAAGTGACCCTATCGGAGCGCGAAAAGGATTGCCTACGATGGGTGGCGGAGGGAAAATCGTCCTGGGAAATCGGTAAGATACTAAATGTTAGTGAGAATACAGTGAATTTTCATCTTAAGAACGCAATACGAAAGCTCGGCACCGCGAACCGGACTCAAGGCCTTGTAAAGGCGCTTCGTCTTGGTCTTATTGAATTTTCGGCGCCTGCGTTGGCAGCGCCGATGGTCGCCTAGCGGGTGTCGCGTCCACTCTCAGGACTCCCTAGAATGCGGTTAAATGAAATCTGAGAAAGAGCGCGCCTCGCGGCAGTATGTCTCGGTAGGAGGAGGTGGTGGGGTCTGCGTGCCGAGTCCGACTTGCTGCAACTCATCGAGCGCAAGAAGCATCGGCCGGGCCGACTGCTCGTCTGGCTATTTTGATCTTTAGGTGTGCAAAATGCGCCTACGCAACGTGAGAGTTACTGAAATAGCGCCGTTCGATGATGCGTCAAAAATCTTGGCGGCGAGATCGACTTGATTTTCGCGACCGATTATGCGTTGCTAAGATGCTCCTCGCACTGTTCGAAAGCTACCGGCGTATACTGCAGGTCACACATCATCGCCAGTCTGCCGATTACGTCAAAGAGGTGGTTTAGGTCTGCTTCGCAGGCTGATGAGAATGACGTCCACTTTTGCCCTGATTGCCGAATGCAAACCGCCTGGATTGGTGCTACCAAAGCACGAAAAGTAGCAACAAGTGGCATACAAACCCATTTGAGTCGCTCAATTTCCGATGCGGATACTGAAACTAACGTGTTCGGTTCAAAATTACGCTTGAGACGCCTTGCGCGGTCGGTGTCGTTCAGCACTTCCGCACCGAACTATCCCCGGGCCTCGCGGACGTCAAATACATTAAGCTGGCACTCCCCAAGGCACGCAGGTGCCTGCCCCCCAAATGAATAGCTCAAAGAGCCCCGGCCCAAGGGTCGGAGCTCTCGATCGCGATTCCAGGTGAGAAGATCGTTATTTTAGGACTACGGGCCAGCCAAACCTGTAATTGAGCCGCGCGGTCACGAGATCGAAATCCTGGCGGATGCGATCGTTCCCAAGCGTACCAGCTCCAGCGGCTGCGAAGCTCACGTCGCTGGTCGGCATGAACACGTGATCGTACTCGACACCAGCTGACCAGTTCGGCGTCAGGTTGATCTCGAGCCCAGCACCAACGGCGCCCGCCCAACGTGTGGTGTCCGCGCTGCCAAGCTGCGTGCCTGGGGGAACGGAGTTGATCTGATAGTTGCTGCTCACTACGGCGGCGCCCCCTTTGGCATAGAGCAGCACGTTGCTGATGGCATAACCGATCTGGCCAGTAATCAAGCCAAACCCGTCTACCCTCGTGTGATTGCTATTAGCCGGAAAAGCCGTGCTGACGTTGGAGCCGTTGAAATCAGCCCAGTTGCCCTGGCCTTCGACGCCAAGCACTGTCTGGCCGATCTGCCAACGATAACCGATTTGCCCACCGACTGTACCGCCGCTTGCGTCGTGGGAGCCCTCAGGAGTCGTGCCAGCGAAATCCCAGGAGCTGTGGCTCGAACCCCAGCCGCCGTTGATACCAGCATAGAAACCACTCCAGTCGTAGAGCGCGACCGCGACCGGTGCGGGCGGCGGTGGCGCCTTGGTGTAGACGGGCTGTGCAGCGGGATCCGCAGCGAATGCAGGCGCCGCAGCGCTGAGTACGACGATACTCGCAGTCATAAGCAACAAGTTCTTCATTTCGAGCTTCATTTCCTTCAGTGGCCCCCGGCCGCGCCGCGTCATAACAGCACCAACGCGAATTGCTGTAGCTGCGACGCAACATTCACTCTCAAAGAATCAGCTTGATTCTGACACTGCGTAAGGTTGTACGCTTGAACGCCACTAACAACGGACGCGCCGAGCAGAATCCGATGCGTGCAGTAATTTCGACAATGGAATTGGTGGCTGTGTGTCAAAGCTCGTCAACGATGGACGGCCGCTCGTATGCTTTCTCTGATGGACAATTGGTGTGCTTCGCAATGCAGCTAGATGTCTACGGCAACACGCGTACTTTCCTCGAAACTGTCGAGCCCATCTGTGAGAGAATAAGCGGCGAGGATGCTACACTGTATTGGCAGCTGGTCCAAGGAAAGCTGCGCGCTATGTCCTCACTGCCTCCATCGCACGAGGGACGCGCGCGGAAATGATTCCCTATACTGAACCGGACTAGCAGCTCGATAATGCTTTGCTACGTGCGCAGCAGCGAACGTCAGAGGGCTGATGAACGGTGCGTCTTCGACCACTTTCGGACACCGGCGATGCCTGAGATGGATGCTCCGCCGCTCGCGGGTCTCCCATGCGATCGCGAACGTAACCATGCACTTTTCGGGAGCGACTTCCTCTTTCTATCTGATCCCTATTAACCCAGTTTGCGCCACGGGATGAGCATGCCGACCTGTCTTTGGTATCGGCCGTACTCCTCACCGAACAGTTGGAGAAGATCTCGCTCTTCGAAGAAGATCCCGACAAAGATGTAGGTGGTGGTCACGGCCGCAAACAGTAAATGCCCGATCGTCATGACGGGCGCGGTCCAGAACGCGATGATGAAGCCGAGATAGATGGGATGTCGCACGAATTTGTAGTAGAGCGGCGTCCGGAAGCGGTATGCCGCGACCCGTGAGACTGGCTGTGACATGACGTAGTCCGAACAATTCGAAATGGTCGATCAGGAACGTGCTGGCGAACACCATCGTCCAGCCGATGATTGATAGGGTCCCAATCATTACGAACACGTCGGGGTCCTCGACCTGCCAAATAACTGCCGGAAGCGGTCGCCACTGCCAGAATAACAACATGAGGCAAAGACTCGCGATTAGCACGTAAGTACTTCGTTCGATGCAGTTCGGCACATATCGCGTCCACGAATTCTTGAACCACTTGCGCGCCATGCCGGTGTTCTGAACGGCAAATAGAGCCATCAACGATGTTTTATGGAAAGCGCATCGATAGCCGACGTGTCAGGCCCCGTGTCAATAGTCTTCGGTACGCCTATGCCGCTTATGAAGTCGATAGCGTAGACAATCGTGATGACAAAAGCCGCGTAAGCGAGCAAGCCATAGAGAAGAGCGATTAATCGTAGGCTTATGGACTTCACTTTAAGCATGAAGTGACCCTCGCTTTCAGGAAACGGCTTGCCTAGGGCTGCGTGGCGCTGAAGAATCTGAAATCACGCGATCACAGCCTCCCGGTCCTCCACATAGTCCGTGATGCAGCTTGTGCCCCAAATGCCTCGATGAACATCAAAAAAGAGCCGTCGACCGTGTGCAGAGAGCGGATTTGCAACTAGGGGAAAGCCCGCTGCGATTGTCCTCAGAACGAAATGATAACGAGCAGGTCTCATCGTGAACTCCTGGTGCAGTGCGGTGCGAGCAACATTGGTTGCGGGGCCTTCGTCCTCATCCCAGCAAATGGCGTGTCGATCGTGGAAGAGCGGCGCATCTGGCCCCGACGAGAGAACGCGCGCGCCGGTGGCGGCTCAAAAGAATAGTGTTGAGGCCTGTTGGATTTCTGACATCGCCGTTGCCACCGAATACGGGTTGGCAAATGGGCGCCTATGTGACCCAGCCATCCCTCACGCCTCGCCTGAGTGAGTTCTGACGATGATGCGCCCTATGGCGAATCGGTTTCGTAGTGCTCTAATGCGCTTCATCGCTCGATGCGCCGGTGGCTCGAGTTGGCATGTCCCGACTTCCAACACCTTACCTGGTCATTGGGATTGACTCCGCAGCCGGCGAAGCATGCTGCCGATTGTTTCGAATCGCTCATCGCACTTGATGACGACCGCGGCATGGCGGTGCCGCCCGGCTTTGTTGAGCATTGGGAGCGGATCGATGGTCAGTCGCTGCGGCTTTCCGTTTCCACGATGCGAGCCGGTTGATAGCTTTCAGGCTTTCGGCCCCGACCATTTGTTGAGGTCTCAACGTAACAGAATTACTGAGGTGCGGCAGTCGTTCGATCGGCTCGAGAAGAGGACCACCAACTCGCCACCGTGATTGCAGACGCTAGTAGTGGCGAAACACTCCTCGATTAGCGTCGTGGGCCCTCCGGCTAGGTAATCCGTGTTTGTTGGCCACTGTCGACAAGCGGCTGTTCGCCGCGTTCGAGCGCAAGGTGTGCAAAGCACATCCCGCACCCCTAAGAGCCCCCCGACGGTGACTCATTCACATTAAGCGGCGATCTGAACAACCATCATAGCCAGCTATCCTAATTCGCAGAAGATTCCGCGCCTCAGACCGTGCAAAGCCCTGAGCCGCGGACAATCGCAGTGCTATTGGTGGGAAAGAAGAGCTCGAAGTGACTGGCGCGTCACGTTGTAGGCTGGAGTCCATATTACGCGGGCGATGGCGGCGTCAAAAGCCCAGTTGATGCTAACATTGGAGTGACTTGTGTCTGAAGGAAGCTGGCCAAAAGAGCCGTCAGGGCATGGAAAGCCAACGCTCTGCGCTCCGGATGATGATCTCTATCTCTGGCTGGAAGAGATAGAGGGCGCTCGACTTTGTCGAGCAGCAGAATGGCAAGACTCTGCAGGTGTTTGGCGGAGCGACATTCACACGGATCGCGACACGTTGGCTTCGATCTGCGATCGGGCGGACAATATTCCTTATGCCGCCGGCACGGCGACCAGCTCTACAATCTTTGGAAAGATTCCAACAATCCGCGGGGCCTCTGGCGTCGGACCACTTTAGAAGAGTTCCGCAAATCGAAGCCGTCATGGGACGTTTTACTTGATGTGGATCGGCTGGCGGTCGTTGAAGGTGAGGACTGGTTTGTAACCTCGACCACCATGCTGCCTGATAGCTCGCAAGTCCTACTCGCTCTGTCACGGGGCGGCAGCGATGCTGTGACGTTGCGCCAGTTCGGCTTGGCTACAAAGAGCTTTGTGGCTGACGGGTTTGTCCTTGAGGAAGCCAAGGGTAGTGCCACTTGGGTCGACCAGGACACTCTGCTGTTGTCCAGCGCCTATGGCGAGGGCATGGCGACAGTTTCGGGCTATGCCCGGACCGTCCGATTTGTGGCGCCGCGGCGAAGCCATCGACCGAGCGGCCGTGGTGTTCGAGACCGCGCCCGATCACATCGGCGTCAGCTGCAGGATCGATTGAACAGGCGAAGAGAAACGCGTCTGGTTCACCGATCAGCTGGATTTCTTCAATTCCTACACATGGCTCGGAATCGACTCAGGGGCGAACATCAGGTTCGACCTTCCTACCGATATCTGGCTTCAGGCGCACCAGGATCGGCTCGCGGTGAAGCTCCGCGCGGCTGCGACATTCGCCAGAGTGATTTACCCGACAGATACCCTGGTCGGCATATCGTTGACCGACTTTCTCGATGGGAAGCACAATTTCGTGGTGCTTTTTATGGAGAGCACTGCAGGGATTTTACGGGTCGGCCGGTAGGCTTGTCCTCTCCATCCTGGACGAGCTGCGGCCCGTGTTTGAGATCTGCACGCCATTTGCCGCGACTTCGAGCCGCGAGCAGGTGAGCGTGCTTCCCGATATCGGCGTCGTTGACGTCTGACCGCTTGATCGCGATCCATTAGAGAGCAATGGTAACCTGCTTGCGAAGATCCGGGATTCGCTTACGCTTCCGGTACTGATGCTTTTGGAGCAGGGTGTCGCCAGCCCAGCCGTGCTCAAGGAGGCGCCGAAGACCTTTGTTGCTGATGGTCTGGTGATCACTCAGCATGAGGCGATCTCGGTCGACGGCGAGCATTCCGTATGTGCAGACCGGCCCGAAACAGGAGACGTGAGAGGCGCCCGTCTATATGAGTGGTTATGGCGGGTTCGGCATCTCAGTGAAGTCGTACTACAATTCCGCGCTCGGCACGAGCGTGGGGGCACCCCTGTGGAGGCACATTTGCGCGGCGGCGGCGACTTCGGCACGCAATGACATGATGCCGGGGCGGCTGGCCGGCAAGCAGCTCTCCCATGACGATTTCGCAAGCGTTGCGGCCGACCTTGTCCGCGGCGGCGTCACGCAGGCAAAACGGATCGTGGCCGAGGGCGGATCGAACGGCGGAATTCTCATCGCCAATATGCTGACGCGGTACCCTGAGCGTTTCGGCGCGCTGTTCTGCACCATCCCGCTGATCGACATGCGCCGCTACACCAAGCTGCTCGCGGGCGCGAGTTGGATCGCGGAATTTGGCGATCCTGACAGGCCCGAAGAATGGGAATGGCTCAAAACCTATTCGGCCTACCATATTGCCAAGCCCGGGCAAGATTACCCGCCGATCCTGATCGCGACGAGCGGCGGGACGATCGCGTCCATCATGGACACGCTCGCAAGATGGTCGCCAAGCTTCAGGCGATGGGCTACGAGGCTTATCTCTACGAGCCAGAGGCGGGCGGTCACGGCTATGGCAGGGACAACAAGGAACATGCTGGCTTTCAGGTGCTGAGCTTCCAATTCCTGAAAAGCAAGATCGGCTGGCCGGACGCGTAGGCTTAAGCGAGCTTCGTCCCTATCGATCCCGCAAACCAGCCTGAAATTGCTAGCCGGAGTGCTAGGCGACCCGGACAGCGCGAGGTTCGAATCGAGCGCGGGTTTCTCGTGTCTCTTTCCGCAAACGCTCGTTCGACACTGCCGACAAATCAACGCGTAACGCTTAGTGTCTTCTTACCATTGTCATATTCGCATAGCCAACAGCTAGATTTGCTACGATCTAGATAGACCACTCCTGAGCTTGGAAAAAAATTGAAGGGTATCCGGTGGGTTCCGGAGGCCTTGCGCATGCAACCCACGCATGCTTGGCAGTTCTACTTTATCTCTGCTAGATGCGTGCTCAGAAATGCCAAGGGAGTTCTTATGGCCAAGACGCTGAATAAGATTGTACGTCGTGAATACACGAAGACTGACGTGAAGGAACTGCGCGCACATTCGAGGGCGAAAACTCCCGTTACGAAAATCGCAAAGCTTACAAAGCGAACGACCGGATCGCTGCGCCAGAAGGCGCGAAAGTTGGGCATCCCGCTCGGACACCGACGGTAGTCAGCGCGCCGCAAGGGTAGAAGCACCGCGCACAAGCACCTGAAATCGAGTGCATCGGCAGGAAGAAGCTCAGCGTTATCTAAGTTCGGCGTCATGCACTTACCGCCAATATCGACCCGCCGTGCCCATGAGGCCTGCTCGTGCGGAACGCAAGGCGCTGCCGGGCAACCGTATGAACGGCAACAGCTCGGCGGCATTATCGAATGCCGCCGAGATCTCACCGGCCACATCATCGAGCGCGCTTGCGTCGACCGGGAGCTCTTTTGTCGAACCTGAGCCATGTCTTGATTTTCGGCCAGAAGCGCTGCGCTTTTGGCGCAATCAAATGCGAGTTCAGGCACCACTCTTCCATGGACCCTATAGACTGGTCGCACGACGGCGACGGCTATCTCGGCCGCTCCTGTCTCAATCGCTACGAGACCGGCACGGCCAACGTGATTGGCGCTGCGATTGGCCAACAGTCCCGGCCGAATCTTCGCCTAGCTGCGGTTGCTGTTGTGGCCTAATCCTGAACGCATTGCTCGGCCAGTCGTCACCCCAACCGCGCCAATAACCGAAGACCGTTATCGCCGGACGTTGGAAGTTATATCCCTACCGTTCGGGAGGCGTTTTAGTCATGGCAATGCATATCGATTGAGCCACTCTCGAACTCGCAGGCGTATTGGCCCGGCGCGTCAAAAACACGGGGGTATGTCACTGTTCGAATCGGCCGCTTTCCGCGAGCGTTCGTAACGATCTCGTGTACACCTTAGAACGCAGCTTATCCAACCTCGCTAGTCCCTCCTCAATTAAATTCGTCGGAAGATAGCTAAAGCACAGGCGTACATGCTGGCCACTTCGTGGGCCATAATGACGGCCGTGCACGAGGTGCACGTCGTGCTCGCAGCGCGCAACCTCAATGAAAGCTTCAGCCTCAATTCCAGGGGCGAGCCGTACCCAAAACGAAAAACCACCGCTTGGAAGGAGATAGTCTGGCTCGCAAAACCGACTACCCTGCAGCAACGTGTGCAAGCTGTCGCGCTTGGCACGATAATGCTGGCGTAGTCGCACAATGTGCGTATCAAGTGCGTCCGACTGCAGCAACGATAAAACGATATTACTGACAATAGGGCTGACGCCGCCGTCGCATTTGAGGCGTGCCAACCTGGTGATGATATCCGAATCTGCAACGACCCAACCCACTCGCAATCCCGGTCCAGCCAGCTTGGAGATGCTGTGGATATTTATGACGTTGCCGCCTGGCGGTAGCCAATCAGCTATACCGCTGTACGGCAACTCCGAATAGACGAGATCCTGTACCAACACCACCCCATGTTGGGCCAGCATTGCTGCAACCCGGGCCATATGGGCGCGCGATATCTGGCGCCCAGTCGGATTATGAAATGCCGGCGACGTGTAGAAAAGTTTCACGCGGGCATTACGGCGCAAGGCCGACTCGAGTTCGTTCAGATCGACGCCATCGGCTCTCATCCCAAGCTGAATGATAGTGGCTCCCGTAATCGAAAAGATGCGCAGTGCACCGAGGTAAGACGGGTCCTCGGTCAGAACGACGTCGCCCGGGTCGAGCCAGGCGTCGCCGATCAATTGCAGAGCCTGTGAAGCACCAGCGCTAAGGATAACCTCCTCATGCTGCACATTATAACGCTGTGCGAGCCTGCTCCGGAGCTTAGGCAAACCCACCGCATCCGTATATTGAAGCAGATCGGCGGTGGCGACACCGGTATTTTGGCTTAATGCGTCCGGCCAGGCCAGCTCTGAGAACATCGCAGCATCGGGGAGCCCATACCCGAAATTAATGGCGTGCTTCGCAGCTGAGTAGTTGAAGGGCGCAAAGTTCTGAGCGAGGGAGCTGCGCGTCGAGACAGGCGCTTTCATGGTTTTCTCGTTCATATCTCGCTATTTTGCTTAGCTTGGTGCGCGCGAAATCGCTCATTGTACGCTGCGACAAAACGCGTAGGTATTGCGGAGCTGAGGCGTGGGAAGTCTATCTTTGGTGGCAGGCCAGCTTTTGCTGCGAGTTTACCGAAGGACGGCTGCCATGCTGTACCGAAGAAATGCCGTCCGTATCGAATCGAAAGCTCTGGTACCACAGGGTACAGCAGGCTCAGGAACAGCGAGATCTCCATGGTGTTCCACATGCCGCAATTGTCACGCGCAAAATCGGCGACCTCGAAGTACCTATCGACGATATCAAGCGCCTCCCAAAATCGGAGGTCCTCGATTGTATCGGCATAACGCTGAGCGAGGATGCGTAGACGAGATCTGAGACGTCTAGTGTCCAATATGCGTGCGTTGTTGGCATATTTGCGTAACGCATCCTCCCAGACCCGAAGCTGTGATGCCGCCATGATCAACCCGTCAACATTAAACTCGTTCTCGTTTTTGCCGAAGGGCCGCGCAATTCGAGCGAGCGCGTAACGAAGTACATTGGGATCCACTTCGCGCGCTACTTCGTCAGCCCAAAGCGCATGGTCGCGACTGGTCGAAAACTTTTCGCCCTCGAGCTTGTAGAAATCCTGGATCGAATGGTTTGTGGGAATTGGATAGCCACGCGCGAGCAGGGCGCCGGTCACTCCTATCGTGTAGTAGAAGCGGTTGTCCTGGCCCATGAAAAACACAAGCCGGGTGCTAGGGTCGTGCATGGTCGATTTTACGTCCAGAAAATCATTGGCGCATTGCTCACGAATTGCGGTGTCGTAGCACCACAAGCCTTCGAACCATGTAAGCAGGGTTTGGCCGAACAAAGCTTCAGACGTTAGCAGCTCCACACCATGACTGAAGTGGCGCGACATTGGCAAACCATGCTTATCGTTGGCCAGCCAAGCCCGCGCCTTCTCTCGTATGGGCTCGGCCCAGGCGCTTTGTCCAATAGCTGCGTCCAGGGCCTGGGCGAGGCGGGGCGTATCGAACACGGCCTGCTCGATCGACCTTAGTGCAAGAGTGTGGCCGCAGGTGGTGTGCCTGGCATTGCATAATGTGTCGTGGCGAATTGCCAGGCCACAGTTCTCGCACAAGTTACTGTCGGTGGCCGAATTGCATGCCGGACAATTCCCGGTTGCCAGCGAGTCCGCGACAAATTCATCGCAATGCTCGCAATAGAGCTGGACACCGTTGCGGACCTCGACGTAACCGGCCTTCTGCAGCTCACGGAAAATCGAAAGAGCATTCTCCTTGTGTATTTCGCTGGACGTGCGAACGAATACATCGGGGGTGATATGTACCGCACGCAGGCACTGCAGGATCTCGTCAATATGCGTTTGCGCGACCTCGCTGACGGGTTGCCCGAGCTTTCGCGCTTTTACGAGCGTATATGTGCCATGCTCATCTGCGCCTGTGATATAGTGCGCGCGATAACCGGCCATGCGCTGAAAGCGCACGAAAATGTCGGCGAGCAGGTATACGCCGCCGACGTGACCGAGATGCAATTTGCCATTGGGGCAGGGGGGAGCTGGACATACGAAATAGGTGCGCATGTCAATCCCACCAGATAGAGAGGAATTTCAGCGTGCTGTCCTGGCTGAGATTGCGAATAGCGTGCTTCTGGTGCGGGGGCATGTAGAATAAAGTCAGCTCCTTCACCGACCGTGTTTGCCCGCCGGCCTCGAATTCTCCCTCACCAGAAATCAGCACCCATAATTCGTGCTCGTGGTGCGCGTGCAGATCGACCGCGCCACCGGGTTTGACCTCAACGATCGAGGCGCCGAACTCGGGGCTGAGATCATCCGGCAAATGCTCCAGCAGGCGGCAAACCAGAACGCCATATTCGGTTCGCATCAGGGAGCGATCGATCTGCTTCGTGTACACGTCGTCTTTCCTAAGGAGTTGCGATCACTCGCGATAGAATATGCCGTTAGGCGCTTTCAGGTCCTGGAGGTCAGCTATCTTGGCCTCCGGCGGGTTATAGGCACGCTTCATGCGGTTGTATTCGGCGCGATCAGGACCGCCAGTAGATGCCCGCTGGAATACCAAATAGAGCGTGCGGCGAGAGCGATCGCTCTTGTTCGGGAGCGAGTAGTGCGGCGCGTAGTCGTCGAAAATAAACACGTCACCTGCCTTCCACGGCACCGGTTCCCATTCAAAGCTCTCGGCCACCTCCGGGTTGATGACGCCGCCGGCATCCATGGGAAATACTCCCTCCTTATGCCGCCCCGGAGTGAAGAATAGACCTCCATTGTCAGGAGCCGAATCGTCGATCGCGATGGCTGCTATGGCATGTACCATTCGCTCCGGGAGCTTGTGGGGGATGTGATATATGTCCTGATGTGGGCGGTACCCGCCGCTATCGGGATACTTGAAGATTAGCAGCTCCTTAAGCATCCGGGTGTCTTCATCCAGTAGCTTCTCGATCGCGGTACAAATGCGACCGTCGGCCAGTACCGTCTGGCGTAGAGCATCATGGTAGTCCAAGAAGTTCTCGACCTTTGAGATAATCTTACGATCATCGGCGGTCTTCTCGAACCACATCATCCATTTATCGGTGCTTAGTTCCCAGCGTGAGACGTCCTCCACGAAATCGGAGATCCTGTCGCGCGTTGGTGCATCAAAGAAACCTTCAAGCCGAAGATATCCATCCTGATGCCATTTCGCCGTTTGTGCGTCGGTCAGCATTTCACGAGCTCCTTTCTCATGTTACAGAGATCCAATTCTCGCCTTTGGGCGGAGTGCGGTTGCGAGCACTCCATTAAAGGCGGTCGCACCCAATAGCGTCAGCAACATCGCATCGGGGCCAAATTCGCGGATCAGCTGCCCTCCAAGGAACGGAAAGCCGAACAACCCGAGAAAATAGGCTAAGGTGAAGATCTGTGAGGTAACCGGTACGGAGAGCCCACGCTCGCCAGCGAGATTGACGGCCATTCCATTAAGGGTGGAATAGCTGAGTCCGTAGCCTGTGGCGAAAATTGCGGCGGCCAGGATATAGAGCAGAGGGTCGCCAGAATTGACAAAGAACAATGCCAATGAAGCGCCGGTCGCGATAAAGAGCGTGAGCGCAAGCCGGTGTACGGGCACTCGGTCCAGCAGATGGGCGACAGAAAAGCGGAGCGCCACGCTGGCAATGGTGAATACCAGGAAGAAGAGGTCGGGATTGAGCTGCCGTGACGCGGCATAGGCGCTCTGATATGTCGACAGCCCTGAGAAAACGCAGGCGGCAATGGCGATCATGAGGATCGGTGCAGCCGTTGCGTGTCGAAGCAGGGCGAACGTCGTGGCCAGGGTGACCTCGATGTGGGGCATGGGCACAGAGGGGATGCTCGACATGGCACGTCCTGCCACGCCTATGCAGATGGCCGCGATTGCGCAGGCCATCGCGAACAGTGCGTACATGATCGCCATTGAGCCCGTGTATTCTGTCAGAAAGTGACCGAGCGGAGCCGCAAGGCCAAGCCCGGCCATCTGTGCGCCAGACAAGATCGTCAGATATTGGATACGGGCTGCGGGGCGTAGATGGCGGATAATCTGCAGCGGCGACAGGATGAACAACCCAGACCATCCCACACCGACGAGCATGCCGCCTGCACAGGCTATTCGCGGGTCGAACACTGAGGCGGCAAAGGCTGCCATGGCTAGCGCCATCACGACCGAGGCTGCAGCCATCGTCGGTATAATGCCAATACGTTGAGCCAGGCGGCCTGCCAGGCAGCAACACAGGATTGTTGTACCCATGCCACTGGAGATAATGGCGCCCGCGACGTCACGCTCCATACCGAGAATCTTCATATACTCCGGCAATATGAAGCTCGTGCCATAGGCTGCAGCAATGACACCAGATGCGAGCAAAAATGGTCCGAAGGCGCGGTAGGACAGTCTGCAAGGGAGGCGGTCTGCAGCTCCAGGGGGCACATCGACGATACGCAGGATAGAGGATCGCGCCGCGCTCATGTGATTGAGCTCATGTTGTTCGCCGATTTCATTGCATCCGATACAGCGTTCAGCTCTGCATCGTCTGGACTGTCGTAACCGTCGAGGAGTTGCCGAGATTGATCGAGATAAAACTGCTGCCCAAGGAGGCTGTTGATAATGAGGCTGTTGCGGTACGCCACCAGCGACAGATTTGCGCTCTGCAATCCGTGCTGCAGACGGCTTTGATTTTGCAAATAGACCGGTCCTGGCATTTGCTGCATGAAGCTGACCGCGTAGTCAGGGTCGAGCACGGGCAGGTCGTCCTCCATGTGCGCGCTGCCTAGGAGCGACTGCAGAAAGCGGGGAGTGCGCGGCTGAAAGCCCGTGGCGAGCACTATGCGATCAACGACGATGCTGTGATGGTGCTGCCTGAAGAGACTGGTCAGATCGACTCGCCAGCGCCTGTCGAGAGGCGTGATGTGCTCCACGACGACACTGGATAGTAAATGGAAGTTCTCAAGAAGCGCACCCTCCACGTCTCGTTCATACAAAATGTCGTAGAGTCGATTGCACAATTCGGCAGAGATGCCATCGCTTGTCAGCTTTTCACGCTCGATAATGGTACGGCGGTGCTGAACCGGCAGAGCGTGGAAGCGCCGGCTATGCCCGGGCATATACGCCTCGTTGACGAAACTGGTATCGTCCATCGCAAACAGGTTCGAACGCGAAGTGACCCAGGTAATTCGAGGTGAAGCGGGGCGATTGAGCATGTGCTCGACAATCTCCGCGCCGCTTTGACCTCCTCCTACCACGAGCACATGCTCGTCTGTGCGTGGCGAGTCCCGGTCAAGATAGGCACTCGCAGGGTAAACAGTGTCGCAAATCAGAGACTTAGCGCACCGGGGTATCTTTGGCTCGACCCCAACTGCTATCACCACCGCGCGCGCAAGGTATGTGGTTGTGCTCGTACTGACGCGATAGTCGTCCCTGAAGGGGGCGATGTCGATCACTTCTTCGTTGAAGCGAAGCGTGCCTAGCTGACGTGCGACCCAACGGTAATAGTCGGTGAATTCCTGCCGCGAGGTCGAGGCGTTGCGTTTGTTGATGAAACTGTAGAGCCGCCCGTTTTGTGCGAGGTAGTTCAGGAAAGAATAGGGGCTGGTTGGGTTTACCAAGGTCACGCAATCTTTGAATGGCGACACTTGCAGGCGGCTGTTCGGCAGCGCTAGTCCCGGATGCCAGCAAAATGCCTCGCGCTTCTCCAGGAATAGTGCGCGCAGTCGGGTAGGTTCAATCAGCGCCGCCAGGCTAAGATTGAACGGACCGATCCCGACGCCAATGACATCCAGCGTATCCAAGAAGCTCTCTCTCGCGCTTGTGTAAGGTCGTCGCCGCTTGAGGAAGGCGGTCAGTTGCTGCGTATGGAAGCCTACAATCTGACCCCGCGTGAGATACAAGTTGTTTTATGTCCCACGAACCGGAGGCTTTTGAGTACGGCGCATCTCCTCGCCGAGCGCAAAACGCGCTTATCCGGCGGAGCAGTCTCGGGGACAGCGAAATGATCGAAGGTCGTCTAAAGCGCTGCGGGATATGGATTGCGGTGATGACCGATCGTGTTCTCAGCGCCGCCTCGGTAGCTGAAAGCGCGCTCCATGGCTGCTGGCTAAAGAGATGGCTGAGAATGCGATACGACTTGAAATGTTGCGGATGCCGCCGCCTGATCGCGGCGGGTGCGTACGATATGAAAGCCCACCGTCACGCGTGGAAATTCTCTGCGAGTCGCAAAAAGTTTCTAAGCAGAGCGTCGCCTTGTTGGGTCAGTATCGACTCGGGATGGAACTGCACACCAAAGGTCGGTTGATCGCGATGTGCAAGGGCCATGATCTCGCCCTCTTCCGAACGCGCCGTTACCATCAGATGCGACGCGTGTACCTGATCGACCTCCACAACAAGAGAATGGTAGCGCCCCACGCAAAGAGGCGAAGGGAGTCCTTCGAATAGCCCTCTACCGTCATGCGTAACATACGAGGACCGACCGTGCATGGGGCGACGTGCACGTGCCACCGTTCCGCCGAAAACACTCCCGATGCACTGGTGGCCAAGGCAGATGCCCAAAATAGGGAGACGACCTGAAAGCTCGCGAACGACTGAGGTCGATACTCCAGCCTGCGTTGGGGTGCAGGGGCCGGGGGAGATGACCACGGCGTGCGGCTTGAGACGAACAATATCCTCGAGGCCGACGGCATCATTTCGGACCACTTCCGTTGCTTCACCGAGCCGGCGGAAATAGCGGGCAATGTTGAAGACGAAGGAATCGTAGTTGTCGATGATGATAATCAAAGTTCACCGATAGAATTGGTGCCAAATGCGTCAAAGATTAGCTGTGCCTTGGCGAGAGTCTCACTGTATTCGGCCGCTGGATCCGACATCGCCGTTATCCCGCCCCCTGCGTGAAAGACGGCCAGGCCGTCGTCGATCGTGACGGTGCGGATCGCAATATTAGTATCCATGTGCCCGTTGAAGCCGATGAAACCGATCGCCCCGCAATAGACGTCCCGCGCGACTTGCTCGAGTTCGGCAATGATTTCCATCGCTCGCACCTTCGGCGCCCCGGTGATGGAGCCGCCCGGAAAACAGGCGCGAAGAAGGGCAACGGTGTCTTGGTCCCCTGCAAGCTCACCCGTGACGACCGACACGAGGTGGTGCACCGAGGCATAGGTTTCGAGACTGCACAGCGCTGGAACCTCGACTGAATGCGGAGTGCAAACACGTGACAAATCGCTTCGTAGAAGATCGACGATCATGATGTTCTCGGCACGGTCTTTATCCGACGCGGCCAGGAGGTGCGCGCGACGCTGATCTTCCCCAGAATCCGTTGAGCGCGCGATCGTGCCTTTGATGGGGCGCGTTTCGACCCGTCGTCCGTCGAGCTTCAGGAATCGCTCCGGCGAGCTCGATGCAATGGTGAGATTGTCGTAACGCAGAAGCGCTGCAAACGGTGCGGGGTTCAATGATCGCAGTTGGCAGTAGAAGGCAACAGGATCAAATGCGGTCGGGAGCATGGCGCTAAAACGCTGCGCAATGTTGGCCTGAAAGACATCGCCAGCCAGAATCAGGTCGATGACGCGCTGGACCGCCGCAATGTAGGAGGCGCGGCTGAAGTTCGACTGCCATGGTCCGACGGCGCCATGGGCATCATCCCGCGGCAAGTCTGGGCCGGCAAGGAGAGCTGCAAACTTATCGGCTCTTTGGCGTGCACGCGCGGCCCTGCGTGCGGGAACCTGCTCCGGCCATCCCGTAGACACGATCCAGCATCTGTCGTAGCGATGATCATAGCTGACGACGACGTCATAGAAATGGAGAATGGATTGAGGCAAGCAGTGTCCGGAACCTGCCGGCACGGGCAATCGCTCCAGTGTCCTGTTCAGATCGTAGCATAAGAACCCGGCCGCTCCGCCCTGAAATGGCGGCAGATCCGAACGATGCTCTTGCGGATACTTGGCGAGAAGGGTGCGAAGGACTTCCCAGGGGTCACCGTCAATGCGATGGCCGTTCAAACTCGCCTGCCCGTCCGTGATCATATAGGTGCCGAACGGGTTGCAAGTCAGATATGAGTAGCGCCCAAGGAGCTCGTGGCTTGCTGCGCTATCGAGGAACGTAAGATGAGAGCTGCCGGCGAGGCGCCGCATGGCTGTGACAGGGGCAATCCATCGCAGTTCGCGGACGTACATCGGGCTATCACTCTACCGGTGGTGGCGTCCGCGCGCTTCCGATGATAGCCCGCCAAACGAGCGCAACGTTCGATCGGAACTTGCAAGATCGTGAGACCGACGGTCAGCTTAGCCTCCGCCGGCCGATACCGCGCGTCGAGTGAGGAGCCGCACATCCGACGACATACAATAGTCTGCCGCGAACCGCAGCTCGCGCAGTGGCCGTACCCGCCTGATTGATTCCTGGTAGAGATCGTGCGCCCTGTAGGCGTCGAGTTCCGCCTCGTTCTCGAACTCGCCATAGACAACGACGTCGATGTCGTTGCCGAGCTGGTCGCTCTTACGGTTGCGAGCGACCTCGAGCCGGCGTGCATGCGGGATTTTCGTGAGAACCGACAGGCCTTCGATGATACGATCGATGTTGGCCGCATCTTTTGCGCTGAACAAGACAATGTGACGAATCATGGATGGCCTTAGAGAGTGCTATCAGAGATGGGGCGCATAACTAGCTTGGGATCGAGATCTCTGCAACGCTTCGCTGCTGCATCGCCGATCGATGATCGAGTTTTTTGACACTGTTACGCCTCGCAGTCTGAACTAAGCTCACAAAGGCGTCTTCCTGATCAAGAGGTGGAAAGTGCCAGGCGCTCAATGCTCTGAATGTGACGTGTGAGCAGATTGCAGGCTAGGTCGAGGTTGCGCGATCGCAGGGCCTGCAGAATCAGCCGGTGATCCTGGTTGGACCGTGGACGCCAGCCGGCGTTCCGTGCCATCGCGAATACCAGCCGAGAATTTGCAAGCTGGAGTTCGTCAAGGCTGGCGAGCAGGCGAGGCATCGCGCAGGGCGCAACCAGGGCGTAATGAAAGGCCCGGTTGGCCATCTCAAAATCCTCAATTGTCTGAGCGCTGTCGCCTTCAATCAGCGCAAGTTCAATGCGTGCCAGGTGAACCGATGAGAGCTTTGGAGCTGCATTGCGCAGCGCGACCACTTCGAGCGCTGCACGCATCTCGGCGATCTCCTTCACCGAATTCGTGTCGAGCGGAGCAACCCGCACGCCGCGGCGAGGTGCACTTACGACAAGATGTTGGGCCTCCAATTGTCGAAAAGCCTCCCGCACCGGGACGTGACTGGAATTGAATTCCCGTGCGACATGATCCTGCCGGAGCGGCGAATCCGGCTGCAGTGCGCCATTGATAATGCGCTCACCAATCGACTCCGCGATGCGTACAGCAGTCGTCCTGTTCTCACTCATCATAGATTATCTATCGGAAAAATGGGTGCGCACCGATAGCACATCGACTAGCATCGATCCAATGTCGATGACGATAGATAATTTACGTGATTATCTATGATTATGGGTTCGAGGAATGGATGTTGCTGTTGGACTTGACCGGAACGGAAGCTGTGAGCTCGAGCGGGTCGGCGAAAAATGGAAACGTAGCGAGGCTGAAGCGCTCTATGGTCTGCCGTTCCCTGAGCTGATGTTTCGTGCGCAAAGCATTCACCGCGATAACTTCGATCCAAACCACGTCGAAACAGCAAGTTTGCTCAGTATCAAGACGGGTGGCTGCCCGGAAGACTGCGGCTACTGCGCGCAGAGCGCGCACTACGAGACGGGGGTGAAAGCGGCCCGCCTGATGGATCGTGCCGATGTGGTCGCCACCGCGCAGCGTGCCAAGGAGGCTGGCGCAACCCGCTTCTGCATGGCTGCGGCCTGGCGCACTCCGAAAGACCGTGATCTCGATCGGGTCTGCGAGATGGTCAGCGCCGTCAAAAACCTTGGCATGGAAACCTGCGTCACACTCGGCATGCTAACGCCGAAACAGGCGGCACAGCTTTCCGCGGCGGGGCTCGACTTTTACAATCACAACATCGACACATCGCCTGAGTTCTACGGCAGGATCATCACGACCCGCACGCTGCAGGACCGAATCGACACGCTTGAGCATGTGCGCGAGGCGGGCATCAAGATTTGCTGTGGCGGCATTATCGGCATGGGCGAGCGCGCTGAGGACCGTCTCGACATGCTCGTCCTGCTCGCCAATCTCCGAAAGCCCCCGGAAAGCGTGCCGATCAATCTTTGGAACGAGGTCGAGGGGGTTCCAGTCAATGACATCGCGGATGGTCTCGATCCGATCGCGCTAGTGCGTCTGGTCGCAACTGCCCGAATCATGATGCCGAAGAGCGTCGTGCGGTTGTCCGCCGGACGGCATGACATGACCGACGAGTTGCAAGCGCTGTGCTTTTTGGCCGGTGCAAACTCAATTTTTATCGGGGACGTGCTGTTGACGACGAAAAATCCGAAGGCCGAGCGTGACGCAAACCTACTGAGCAGGCTCGGCATCACGTCCGGGCTTGCCTGAACCAAACGGGGCAGGGAGTTGTGTCGCAGGCTACTTAAGCTTAGGTGAGAAATGCGAATTACCTTGATGAAGGGCAAAATTCACCGTGCCTCGGTTACCGAAGCCGATCTGCACTATGAAGGCTCGATTTCGATTGATCGTACCCTGCTGGACGCGGCAGAATTCCTCGTCAACGAGCGCGTCGAAATCTACAACATCGAAACCGGAGCGCGCTTCGCCACCTATGTGATCGAGGCCCCGCAGGGTTCGGGCATCATAGGCCTGAATGGTGCGGCGGCGCGGCTAGCGATCCCCGGAGACAAAATTATCGTCGTTGCATATGCCTCCTTTGACGAGGCGGAGGCAAAAACATTCAGACCGCGTGTTGTGTTGGTTGATCGAGAAAATCAAATTTTGCCGGTTTGATCACCAAGCGGCCAAGGCGAAGCCGTTTTACTGCGCGCCGGTCAGAATTTTGCGCAATTTCAATGCCCTCAGAGTGCAGAATGAATTCAATCCACGCGGGAAGAGCTACCCGATATACCTCGGCGTTGAACCTCCTGAAAGAAGATCATCGGTTGCGCAGCCTCAATCCGCGTGCAGGAATCGATTTCACGTCGAACGACTATTTGGCGCTCGCGTGCGCGCCGCGCATGAAGAAGGCTGTGTTGGCAGCGATCGAGGCCGGCACACCGATCGGAGCCGGCGGGTCGCGGCTCCTGCGCGGCAATTGCGAGGAGCACGAAAGTCTAGAAGCGGAAGCTGCCAGGTTCTTTGGGGCCGAGACAGCGCTCTTCTTTGGCGGCGGCTATGTCGCAAATTTTGCAGTTCTGACAACGGTGCCGCAGAGAGGCGATCTGCTCGTTTTGGATTCTCTGGTGCACGCGAGCATTCATGAAGGCGCGCGGGCTGGCCGCGCTGAATTTCGGATAAGCGCGCATAACGACCCGGAGTCGGTCGAAAACACGATTCGTGACTGGCGGGCAAATGGCGGAGTGGGTCGAATCTGGATCGTTGCCGAAAGTCTCTACAGCATGGACGGGGATTTTGCGCCGCTCTATGAACTGGTTGCGCTCGCTGACCGGCATGATGCGTTCCTGATGGTGGATGAAGCCCACGCCACAGGTGTTTACGGCGAGAAGGGGCGGGGGCTCACTGCGCCTTACGAGGGGCGAGAGAATCTCCTGGTCGTTCATACTTGCGGCAAGGCGCTGGGCGCTGCGGGGGCGCTCGTCACGGCGTCCGGCGTTCTGCGAGACTTCATGGTCAATCGGTGCCGTCCATTCATCTTCGCCACCGCCCCCTCGCCTTTGACGGCAGTCGCCGTGCGAGAGGCGATTCTGATCCTGCAGCAGGAACCCGAGCGTCAGCAGCGTCTCATCGAGTTGGTCGCGTTCACACACCAGCAGATGAAACACCGCGGGTGGGAAAGTCCTTCGGACTCGCAGATCATACCATACATCGTAGGCGACAACGCGCGTGCGATGCGCCTTGCCTCAGCGCTGCAGGCTCGCGGCTTCGACATACGCGGAATCCGCCCCCCAACCGTGCCCGCGGGCACGGCCCGTTTGCGAATCTCGCTGACACTCAACGTCACCGGAGATGATGTGCGCGCAATGCTCGATGCCTTGGCCGAGGAGAAAGAGGGTGTACTTCGATGAGTCCAAGGATCGTGGTGACCGGCACAGATACCGGAATCGGAAAGACGGTGTTTTCCGCAGGACTCGCGAACCTTCTCGGTGCGAATTATTGGAAGCCGATTCAGGCCGGCCTCGATGGAGAGACCGACACCGAGACTGTCGCACGGCTCGGCGGCTTGTCGGCCGACCGCATCTTGCCAGAGCGCTACCGCCTTCGAACACCGGCCTCGCCCCACTATTCCGCCGAGGTTGATGGAGTTCGCGTCGAGGCGGATTCGCTGGATGTGCCAGACCCCGGTGGGGCGCCATTGGTTATCGAGGGCGCGGGCGGGCTGATGGTGCCGCTGACTGGCGACACACTTTACATTGATGTGTTCGAGCGATGGCGCCTTCCGGTCGTGCTTTGCGCGAGCACAGCGCTGGGCACCATCAATCACTCGCTACTCTCGATAGAGGCTCTCCGAAAGCGTGAGATCCCCATTCTCGGCATGGCCTTCATTGGCGAAAGAAATGCCGAGACTCAGACCGTCATCCGCGAGATGGGCCGGGTGCGTTGGCTGGGACGATTGCCATGGCTCTCGCCCCTTACCGCGGACACGCTGCAGGCCACATTCAAAACCTCATTCCGGGCAGATAGTTTCAAGTTGTATGCCAAAGAATAAATCTCCGATCTGGCATCCGTTCACGCAACACGCTCTTCAAGACGAGATGACGAGGGTTGTTCGGGGGAATGGTGCCTATCTTCACACCGCCGACGGTCGCCGTATCATCGATGCAATCTCATCCTGGTGGGTGGTGACGCATGGTCATTGTCATCCCTATATCGTGCGCGCGATTCAGGAACAGGCAACCAAGCTCAATCAGGTCATCTTTGCCGGGCATACCCACGATCCTGCTGAGGAAGTTGCGGCACAACTCCTCAAATGCGCGCCCCCCGGGCTTGAGCATGTCTTCTTTTCCGACAGCGGCTCAGCCAGCGTGGAAGTGGCCCTCAAAATGGCACTCGGCTATTGGCATAATATCGGAGAGCAGCGAATACGCATTGTCGTGATGCAACATTCCTATCACGGCGACACGGTGGGCGGGATGTCGGTTGGCGCTCGGGGCGTGTTCAACGAGGCGTACGGGCCTTTGTTGTTTGACGTGACCTCAGTCCCGTTTCCCACAACAGGTCGAGAGCAGGATACGCTCGACGCCCTTGAGTCTGCATGTCGAAACGAAATTCCGGCAGCTTTTATTGTGGAGCCTCTGATTTTGGGGGCCGGCGGAATGCTGATGTATCCAGCCTGGGTGCTCAGAGAGATGAAGCGGATCTGCGAGGCATCGGACGTCCTGTTCATCGCCGATGAGGTCATGACGGGCTGGGGCCGTACTGGAACGCTCTTCGCGTGCGAGCAGGCCAATGTCACACCCGATATCGTCTGTTATTCCAAAGGAATTACGGGCGGAGCGCTTCCCCTCGCGGTGACGCTCTGCCGCGCCGATATTTTTGATGCCCACTATTCGAAAGATCGGACGCGCACGTTCTTTCATTCGAGCTCCTATACCGCAAATCCGGTGGCCTGTGCGGCCGCAAGAGCCAATCTGGACCTCTGGCAAGATCCCGAAACTCGCCAACGCGTGGCGGCGATCGCCGCGATGCAAGAACAAGCAATTGAGCCATTCCGCGCCGATGCGCGTTTCGGAAACGTTCGTCAAACCGGTACGATTACAGCGCTCGATCTGAAGACGAGCGATGCGGGCTATCTGGCGGACATGGGTCCGAAGCTTCACGCCTTCTTTAGAAAGCGAAATCTGCTGCTGCGGCCGCTCGGCAATACGATCTACGTGATGCCGCCGTATTGTACGACAGCAGCAGATCTTGATGAAATCTATGCTGGCGTCAAAGATGCCGCCGATGCGCTGGTTCAAAGGGACGCTTTGCGTGCATAGATGCCGGGAGCCGAACCTCAGCCTTAGATTAAGCTTCGGCAAAGACCTGAGGCAGTTCCGCCATCGCCATGCATCCGAACCCCATCCTGTATACCTTCGCTTGCGACAATAAAGCGTGGCGGCGACTGCGAAACTGTTTGACCGCCTTGGGTTCGTGCTTGATAGGACACCTATCTCCATGATGGGCGCTTGTCGCCTGCCCAAGCGAGTCTGGCGAGATGCAACGTCCCTGGGCGACCTGGCGAGATAGTGATGTCGATCGTGCCGGTATGTATCCTGCGTAATTGCGCCAAAGATCGCTCAATTTGTGCGCCCGCGGCCGCCTCTGGCGCGAGTCTGCAGCTAGAAGAGATGATATGCCGACGTCGTAACCGTCATTTGGACTCTCGACAATCGGCCAGCAGGCGGCCCTACCGCACAGAGAGCCGGCGAGGGGCAAAGAACGCAAAGTAAACCGCCCCGCCGCTCCCGCCACGGGACCCCGATTGATCTCGGTCTCTTCGTCAACCTTGTCTAACAAACCCGAATGAGGGCTAGCGAATGATCGGCATCTCCCCGAGCTTGCGTCTTGAGCGTGCCGATCAGCAATGCGCCAAAAATGATCGCGGATTGATTGGCAGTTTGATGCGCGCCTCAATGACTGCAAAATGGCTCGTGTTGCCAATTCTTCGTCGACTTCGGCCAAGCTTGCGAACCAAGATTGCCATGCTTGGAATGGTGGGCGTGCTCGTCACAGGGGCGACTTGCATCGTGGGGCTCAACTATGTTGCGCAGGCGCAGCGCGAGGCAGACCAGAGCATCCATCTTCGCGCTCACCTGGCGGCGCTTTCAGAAGCCTTCCTTGAATCGCAACAGCTTGCGCTTGAGTTTCTGCGTAAGCACGATGAAGCGTTGATCACGCGGCACGCCCAAGGCATTAGGAAGGCGCTTGGCGACCTCGATCAGATCGAGGAGTATGTTGCCTCCTTGCCTGAGGGGGATCCTCTGAAGGACGTATCATTCCTGCGTGCCGGCATTGGCCTTTACGCAACGCGATTCAACAACATCGTTTCAGCGCAGCGCGTGCTCGGGTTCGCCCAGAATGATGGCCTCCAGGGCAAGCTGCGCGATGCCGTGCATCAGGCCGAATCACGAATTGCTCAGCTCAATCAACCGCAGCTAAGCGTGTTGATGCTGATGATGCTGCGGCATGAAAAAGATTTCATGCTGCGGCGTGACGAGAAGTACGGCGTTGAACTGGACACGCGGGTCGCCGACTTCGGAACCGCACTGGCGTCTTCCGAGTTGGCGCAAGCCACCAAAGTGGAACTGAAGACGCTCATTGACTCTTACCGAGCTAGGTTCGTGGCTTTCATGGTTGCCCAACAGGCATTGGATGACCAGGTTGACGATCTCGGGCAGATCTACGGTCGCAATCATCCTCTCCTGTTGAAAGCGATTGCTGCAGCTGATGCCAGCTCTGCCGCGGCGAAAGAGCGTGCCTCGCGAATCCGCCAGGCGTTGGGCTGGGGAATTGGGCTTGCCACACTTGCCATCGGCTTCATTGCGATTTTTGTCGGCCAGGGCATGGCTCGGCTGATCACTCGCATGACAAAGGCGATGCGCCAGCTGGCGGCTGGGCAATTCGAGGTGACTCTGCCCGGACTTGGCCGATCGGACGAGATTGGTGAGATGGCGAGAGCTATGGAATCGTTCAAGCTTAAATTGAGAGAAAAGGCGCAAGACGAGTTTGTAGCGAATCGGGAACAGGATCGCTTGGCGGAAATGCGACGGAAGGCGGAGCTTGAGAAGCTCGCCATGACCTTTGAAAATGCAGTAAGCGGCGTCATCGACACACTGTCGTCCGCCTCGACCGAGCTGGAGGCGTCCGCTAGTAGTCTGACGGACACGGCGCATAATACGCAGGAGGTCTCTGACAAGGTCGCTTCCGCTTCGGAGGAAGCTTCAGGCAATGTTCAGATTGTATCTGCACGTACTGCCGAGATGATCACCTCTGCTACGGAGGTCAGGCGCCAGGTCGAGCAATCTGCAGAAATCGCAAGAAACGCCGTGCGTCAGGCCGAAGAAACCGACCTAAGGATAAAGCACCTGTCGGCGGCTGCGATAAAGGTTGGAGGCGTGGTTAATCTCATCGCCGCAATTGCCAGGCAAACAGACCTTTTGGCTCTTAACGCAACGATCGAGGCTGCACGCACTGGCAGGGCCGGTCGCGGCTTTGCCGTCGTGGCGCACGAGGTAAAATCGCTGGCAACACAGACAGCCAAGGCGACCTCGGAAATTGGAGAGCAAATCGCAGATATCCAGGCAGCCACGGAGGAGTCGGTCCGCGCCATCACGGAGATCGGCAGCAGCATCGGCAGAATCTCGCAAATCGCATCGACGATTGCTGCTGCGATCGAAGCGCAGGGTACCGCAACCAAGGATATTGCGCAGAATATCCAACATGCAGCAGAAATGTCGACGCAGGTTGCCAGCAACATTCGGCGGGTTGCATTGAGCGCTTCGAGCACAGGCGCGTCATCCTCGCAGGTGCTGACCTCTGCAAATTCATTGGCTCAAAGCAGTCATCGTCTCAAACTCGAAGTCGATGGCTTTCTCGCCGGGGTCAGGTCGTGATCATTTGAAATTCCTGTAGAACTGTCTGACGGTACGATTATTTTTCTCACAGGGGATTTCAAGAGAATGCCCGCCTATCTTGCGTCATATGATTTGAAGGAGACCAATCCGGATCCGCATCTCACTTTCTTGAAGCAAGCAGCTGCGCAGGGCTGGAAATTGTGGATCCTAGGCGTGAACAACGTGTGGTATCGACTGCCGAACACAACGTTGGTGGGCACATTTGATGCTTTGGCCGTTGCCGAGGCCAGGCTCGAAGCAGCCCGGTTGGCAACCGAGAACGAAATGGGCGGCACCATCACGACGAGCAAGTGGATCGTTGCGGAATACGGACCCACTCGGCTCTATTCTGACGAACGGCAGAGCGCGTAAACTAGGGCCGCCGGAGCTTTGCTGGCGGCCTAAAGCTCGTCATAAGCCCTGCTCACTTAGTCGGCTTCTTCGGCCTGGAGCTCGCGCGAGGGGCTAATCGAAACCTGCTTTTTGCGCCAATGATCGATCAGGCCGCCAATAGGCTCTTTGGCAGACGGCGAGCTTCGATCGGATGAGAAAAGAGTTCGCGACTCCGGGCCAGCGGTCGACCGAAGCCGCCTCACCAATAGTTCCTCACCCGTGGCCAATGATCTGTTCCTCAATCCCAAGCGTGAGCTCAGAACCATTGTTAGCGGCGTTCTGAGGCGGGACTTCTCTTCCAGATCGTTGCGCGACATAGGAGACAATCGTTTCGCATCCCGACGATCTTGCCCCAATCGTCGAGGGCTCATGCGAGCGCTTTTTGTTTTGTGGCCGTTTAGTCGAAAACCGTCAAAAATGATCGGCTGACGCAGGATTTAAGCGTCAGTTAGCAAGGCATCGCACTAAACAAGATCGCGAGGGCGCTACTGTTTGCAGTTACACCGTCGAAACGGGGTTGACCCAGCAGAAATCCGATCGGCGACAGACGGACCGAACCATGACCGACCACGCGCCCGCTGTCCTCGAAGGGCTTGCTAGATCCAAAGAGGCACAGCGCAAACGATTTCAGATCCAGCATCCGACCTTGGGTGTTAATCTATCCCTCCCTATCAAGAATGCGATTCTGACCAGAATTTCCGTTGAAGATCTCGCGGCAATGCGAACGTGTCTTGAGCCGGTAGCCTTACGGGAACGGATGATTTTGCAAGGGCCGAAGACGAACGTTGATCACGTCTATTTTGTCGAGTCTGGGCTCGTCTCATTGAGGGTTGTCGCCGCGAAAACCGTTTTTGAAACGGCAGTGATAGGACATCGGGGAGCGGTCGGCGCTTCAGTCTTGCTTGGGGCCCATCTTTCGACGCATCAATCCGTTGTGCTCTTTCCCGGCAACGCGTACAGGATCCGAGTTAAAGATCTGCGTCAGCTGATGAAGGAGCATCCCGAGATCGATAACCACCTGTCCTGGTACATTCAAGCGCTAAGTTTGCAATGCGCTCAGGCAGGATTGTGCGGCGTTCGGCATGATCGAAAAAAACGTCTCGCGACTTGGCTTTGTTTGGCGAGTGACGCATTTGACGCCGGTGTACTTCCCGTCACCCACGACTATCTATCGTATGTCTTGGCCTTGCGGCGCGCCGGGGTAACCGAGACTTTAAGCCGATTCGAAGAACAAGGGCTAATTCGCAAGACACGAGGCGTTGTGCAGATCGAGCAACGCAAGAGGCTCGAGGAAAGGGCATGTAGCTGCTATAAGCTCATTTCGAGCGCTTATACCTCAGCTGAGCCCTCGATCGGTGCCTCATCCCCCTAAAAAAGTCGGAGACGGTTACCCCGAAGCGTCTTGGAGGTTTCCGCTGGGGCGCCACAAGCGCAATGTGCTGTTTTGGCTGCGCGAACACGATCTTCTTGGGCGATGAGCTGTTGATCGGAAAGAGTCCTCGGCATGGTCGCAACGCTATTGGACCACCGACGAATGAGATCGGGAGCTTCCTTAGCGGAAAGCAGGCGAGCAAGCTCGGTCTTCCTATAGCCTGCGTGCGCAGATGCAATCGACCATAAGCACTCCGGTTGCCGGCCTAGTGAAGTCGCTCGTACTTACGATCGCGGCTTGGTAGGTAGCTCGACGTACCAAATGTTGTTTGCTCTCGGTGCGAACAGGAGCTTTATGACGCAATTGCAACACTTGCCCAAGCTTCGCGGAGTTTGTCCGTTTCGTACAGAGTTTGCACTACGATAACTAACGCAATCTGTCACCGTAATGATGCGAGAGCGGGATGGTCCGCACCGCGACGTTTGCTGATTTGTCAGTCGGCGTTTGAGGTAGGCCCTTGTAGGTCGAGAATGATTGGGGGCGAACGTGGCTAGTCTCTTTAAGGATTGAGCGGCCACTTTTGGAGGGGACTATTATGAAGGTGGCGAAGAGCCTTTTGGTCAGTTCGGCCGCGGGTCTGATTGCCGTTGGCGGAGCACGGGCTGCTGATCTGCCCGTCAAGGCGAAGGCAATCGAATACGTGAAGGTATGCTCACTATATGGCGCGGGCTTCTACTACGTTCCGGGTACTGATACCTGCATGAAGCTCAGCGGCTATGCGCGTGCCGACACGACCTTCAACACTAACAGTGCTTACAATCCCCCAGACAACGGGGTGGGAGCCGCACGGAACCGTCTCAGCAACTACTATACGAGTCGCGTCCGCACAATCTTGGGCGTCGACACGCGTACCGCGACCGAGTATGGACTGCTTCGCACTTACACCGAGGTGTGGTTCACTTTGACATCTGGCGGTTATAACGGTACCGGTACTGGTACTGGTCTCACTGGTGGCGGTACGACTTATAACTCGAGTGGTGCTTCGCTCGGCCTCTATTTCGCCTTCATCCAGTTCGCGGGTTTCACCTTTGGTCGGACGATATCGCAGTTCTCTACGCCCTGGGGCGAGTATCCCGGAAACTACACCGAACTGCCCGGCAGTAGCGGGTGGGATCCCGTGAACCAAGTGTCCTATACCGCTGACTTCGGTCAAGGCATCACGGCTTCATTTTCTGCGCAAGATCAAACTATACATGACACAACCAACATCTGGAACGTGAGCGCAGCCACGGCTGCAGGTCTCGCCACCGGCGTGTACGGCGCCAACGACATTGGCGGTACGCGAGCTCCAGACCTTATCGCGTCGCTTCGTGTTGACCAGTCTTGGGGCCTCTTCCAGGCGTCGCTCGCGGCCCACGATAACCACCCTGCCTACTATGGTGCCACAGAGGTTACCGGATATCCCAGCGATAAATGGGGCTGGGCGGGTCAGCTGGCATTGTCGATCAAGAACCTGCCAACCGGGCCGGGAGACTCGGTCAACGTGACAGGCGTCTACGCGAACGGTGCAAGCCGTTACGTCTTCAACGACTATATGTCGACGAACTTCGCGAGGTACGGTGGTACGAATTTGACGGGCGCCTACCAGAGCATAGGAATTGCTGGTATCGCTGACTCTGTGTTCGTTGCAGGTGCAGGCCAGGAGTTGTCCACGACATATGGCTTCAACGGTGCCTTCAATCACAATTGGAATCAATACTGGCATACCAGCATCTTCGGTGGTTGGGGCGCGGTGCGCTATAACAGTACAGCCCAACGCTACATTTGCGGCGCGTTCGTCACAGGCCTCGCGCTCTCGAGCGGCCCTGCCGGTTGTAACCCTGACTTCAACTTTGCGGTGGCCGGTACATACATCAGTTGGACCCCGGTCAAGAATCTGACCTTCGGCGCCGAACTCGCGTACAATATCGTGGATCAGAAATACGCGAGCGGAAGCACCGTGACGCTGCCGGCGCAGCCGGGTATTGCAAAGCCCGCGGCTGTGTACGAGCTGAAGGACCGAGGCGCCCTCACGCTGCTGCTCCGCGCTCAGCGCAATTGGTAAACCTTTCTATCAGAACAAGATAGCGAAGAAGCGGCTCTTTACCTGAGTGTGACCTCCAAAGAAGGCTCCCGGCATGCCCGTCGGGAGCCTTTTACAAATGAGAGGTCGCCGAGGATGCTTTGTGATCACTCGTGGGCGTAGTTCTGCCGCTTACTGAGTTGACCTTCAGCCGCGAAGCGCGGGACCTTTCGTCCCAGCGACGTCGAAATAGCTAGCTCGGATTCTGCATCAAGTTCGCGTGGTGGGTAGATTGTTGGTTCCAAATGTAGGGAAGTTGCCACGCTACCGTCAGATAACGCGTAAAAATCGGCATGCAGCTTGCTTTGTTTACAGCGTCATTCCGATCGCTTGTTAAAGCGGGACCGGTCGATCGGCAACGTTGAGCAAAGGCACGGAGATAAGCCATGTCGCAAACTGACACAGCGCTATGATGAAAGCAAACCTCTTCAGGGGTGAGATGATGCCATCAGGCCAAGATGCGGCTTTGCCGCGGTCGTTCTAATTGTTGTTGTTATCTCGGTCGCGGATCGGCGCCGTCGGTCACGCACCCGATTATCGCTTTCGAGCTGAGGAAGGTTGCAGCGTCGGTTGCTGGTTCTGTGGCCTCTCGACGGGGCGCTTCAAAGGCGAAAGCTTTTTAGGACGCCCGACGAGTTTCGGAAGGGACTGCAGAGTGATCGACCAACATATGCTCGATAGAACAGCCCCCGACCTGCCCATCGGCTTCCGCAGGAACCAGCAAAACAAACCAGGCAACCGGCACTTCCATCTTCGCTCACGTAACGAGCACCGGTGCCCGACGACGTTGCTCCGATTTCCATTGGCCAGCTAATCGCGTGCGGCAACTGCACAGCCTCGGAGCTGGTTATGCAGGTCACAACAGACTGAACGAGCGTACTTGCAGTCGCCGACCTGCTCGATCAGTTATATGCGGCCGGGGTCATCGAAGAAGACCTCGATGACGCTTCACCCGACAGGCCAGCGACGGGGTGCAAAGTCAAATGGAAGGGCCATGCATCACTTCGATCTCACTGAGGTGCTTGCACGACCCCTGAACGAACTGCAGCATCTTGCAGTTCTGGCAATGTGGAACGTGGTGATCAACCGCGCAAGTCGGTCAAGCGCAAAGCCAACGTGCTACGCAGCCATGCGCCGACTAAGTAGCCGAGGTACAGTTCGCTTTGGTGGTGGCCGTGCGCTCGGCGTGTGGCCTGGGCTGGTATTCATGTCCAGGCCTTTTACGCACGCTTAGAGAGGCGCCTATTTGGAGGTTTCCGGCTGGAGGCTGTCTCGACGGGGGCTAGGCGCGCTGGACAGGGACATTCTAAGGGAAGCAGCGGCTGAGAATTAGGACGGGTCGACGATTGGTGTCAGTAAGCGCGGCGCGCCGGGTTGTCTGCGAGCGAATTGTTCACGCCGGCACCAGTTGACACGTGAAGGCCACTGAGGGATCCCATGCCGACGCATGTTCCTATGTAAATCCCTCCACGCCGGCCCTGGCAACGTCCCGTACGCAAAAGCCGTCGTCTACGCCTCCTGCGCACGAAGGCCAGAAGCATCGACCTCGAGCCTGGGATTCGTATGATGAGGCGAGATGCCTCGGCTCCGAGCTAACGCCTTGGCGAAATCCCGCCGTAACAATGAGGACGCAACCGGCTTCCTTTCTGTCCGGCGACGCGCACCGCCACAGAACGGGCGCTGTTTCCCTTGCGGTCAGGAATCTTCCTTTGATGGTCGCGCAATCATTGGATGTTTCAGCGCATCTGTTCTTGACTTTTGAGGTGCACGTTTGTTGTTTCAGGCAGACATTGACAGTTTGTGCCTTCCCTACCAAACCACGACTCTGGCTATGTGGGTCGGCTAACGGATCGAACTTAAGATGAGCCACATTTCGGACCCGCCTGTTGAACGCGTCACGATTCCAGTGCTGCAGCGGTGGAAGGGCGAAGGGCGGCGTGTCGCAATGACCACCGCTTACGACGCGGTCGCGGCGCGGATCGCTGACCCTATTGTCGACATTATCCTTGTCGGGGATAGCGTTGGCAATGTCTGCCTCGGATTCGATAATACGCTGCCGGTCAGCGTGGCGATGCTGAACCATCATCTCGAAGCCGTGTCGCGGACAAGACCTCGAGCCTTGCTTGTAGCCGACATGCCCTTCCTTAGCTTTCACCTCAGCCCCGAGGAGACGATCCGGAACGCCGGAGGCTTCCTGCAACGTGGGGCCGACGCAGTGAAACTCGAGGGTGGGGCCAAGCGTACCGAAACGGTACGCGCCTTGGTCGAGTGCGAGATTCCAGTGATGGGCCATCTCGGCCTGACCCCGCAGAGCGTCAATGTTATGGGTGGTTTCAAGGTGCAAGGTCGGAACGCCGATGATGCCTTGCGGTTGCTCGACGGCGCCCACCTTCTGCAGGAGGCCGGATGTTTTGCTATCGTCCTGGAAGGTATCCCAGCAGAACTGGCAGCCCGGGCAACCGAGACCCTGGCCATCCCGACGATTGGAATTGGCGCTGGCCCCAGTTGTTCGGGCCAGGTACTTGTGTTCCACGACGTGCTTGGCCTGACTGAAAGCCATCGGCCAAAATTCGTTCGCACTTATGTCGAGGGTTTTCAGCTATTGCAGGAGGCGCTGTCACGCTGGGCCGCAGATGTCCGCAATGGTGCATTCCCGACTCAACAAGAGTGTTATCGGCTTCCCGAAGGCTTGAGCGACGCTATCGCAAGCTGGGTGCCTTCCAATCCAAACCTGAGATAAAGCTCCAACATGCAAACAGTTACGACGGTCGCCGAGCTACGTGCCGCTCTCGCAAAAGCTCGCAGTTCACACAAGCGTGTCGGCTTCGTTCCGACAATGGGATACCTGCACGACGGTCATCTGGCATTGGTCGAGGCGAGTCGTGCGCAATGCGACGTGACGGTTGTAAGCATCTTCGTCAATCCCACTCAGTTCGGGCCGAAGGAAGATCTCAGCACCTATCCGCGTTCCTTTCTGCGGGATGAGAGCCTGTGTCGCGATGCCGGCGTGACCATTGTTTTTGCTCCGGATGCAGGGGAGATCTATCCGGCTCAGTTCGAGACCTTCATCGAACCCGGCAAACTCGCAAAACCCTTGTGCGGGGCTTTCAGACCTGGACACTTTCGCGGTGTCGCAACCGTCGTCTGTAAGCTGTTCAGCATGGTGCAGCCGAATGTCGCGTTCTTCGGACAAAAGGATTTCCAGCAATGCGCGGTCGTACGCCGCATGGCAATTGATCTTAATCTTCCCATCGAGATCGTCACCGTGCCAACCGTTCGGGAGCCGGACAGGCTCGCCATGAGCAGCCGCAATCGCTATCTCAATAAAGAAGAGCGCCGGCGGGCTCTTGCGATCAGTCGCGGTCTGTTCGCAGCGGAGGCCGAATTTCACGCAGGCGAACGCGAATGCGAGAAGCTTATCGCAATCGCCAGGCAGCATTTGGATGAAGTCGACCGGCTGCAGTATCTTGAGCTCGTCGATGCCGACACGCTTGAGCCTGCCTCGAATCCTTTGAGCAATCCTGCTGCCCTGTGCGCCGCGGCCTATGTCGGCTCGACCCGGCTGATCGATAACGTCATCCTTAAGCCGCAGGCGAGCCCCTAGTACGAGCGAACAGGCTCGACTGGTGTCATCGGAGCCCGACAGCTCGGGATAAAAGTGGGCGATCAAGGTGCTGCGATGCTCACCGGCGAGCTTAAGTTCGAGCGTCACAACATCAAGCATATTATGAAGCAGGCGGCCAATTGAGGGGCGGTCATACTGTTTTCTGCTCGCCAATGTGCAGGCCAACTGTTGCAAGCAATCTATGAACGGCTGAAGGTACTCTGCCTCGCAAGCCCCCAATTCGGCCGGTCTTGTCGCTTTTTATGGCGGTGATTTCTCTCCCGCCCGCAATCTCGCTCTTTCTGCATCATGTTTTACGGAAATGCCGCAAAGGCATCCCGCGGACCAAAGTTGATCCGCCGTATCGTCCACTTTTCTCAGGAAAGCGAAACGCCTCGCCTTAGCCAAGCCTGCTACAAAGGCACTATCTCGTTCGGCCTGCAGTGATCATGCTGATCGAACAGTTCGAGACGAATGGTTTGCCGCCCTTTGGCGGGCGAAGGCAGCGCTAGTTCGAAGTCAATGCTGTGAGATGCATGTTCTCGGTCGATCTCGTTAAAAATCGTCGAGTATCGGCGATTGGACGCAGGATTTAGGCTCCTTCTCGCTATTGATTGCACTAATCAAGATTGAATGACGCTTATATTCAGCGATCGGCGAAGCCCTCCCAATGGAGCGGTTGCTTCGTCAAAATCGGTGCACATCAAGCGATTGCGCACGGTATCCGTACAAGCCGGAAAGCTTGGCGATCGGGCCAAGTCGCGCGTGGCGTACGCAGCATAGTGCTGCGCGCAAAGCGAGGACCATCCAGGCAACGCCGACAGGAGGCGAGAATGCGAAACAGCTCGCATAATTCAGAGCGTGGTTCAGAAAGAAGCTGTGCGATCTGCGGTGGAAGGTTCGGTCTAATCCGCTACTACTGCTGGCGAACGGCTCTTTGTTCCAAGAAATGCGTCGACCGCTTCAAGGTTCGGCGGGAGGCCGATCACAAATGGCTTAGCTGGTTGCGAGCGGCCTAGCACCTGAGAGGGAGTGTCACAGGGAGACCGCGTTCTTCTTTTACAGGTGTCCCAGTAGCGATGGCGGATCATAGACATTCGTTGCTGCAAAACGACCTTAAATATCCATCCAGACCGGCTCTGAATCCAGATCGGCGCTATTTCGAACGCTGGGATCGCTGACAATATCTCTGGCCGGATGGAAGACCGCTAACGGGCGCAGACTATGAAATTCATCCTCGTGAATCACAGGACCCCGCACGGCGATAGAACCTGCAGCGGATGTTCTCGGTCCTTAGGTCCCGGTTACGTGCGAGATGTGCGAACGGAGGGGCGATATTGCGACTACGATTGCTATCGACGCCGTCACCTAACAGGCATCGCGTTCCCTTACCTTGTGCCGCAAGCCGTCTTTAGGCGCGATACGCAAAATCTCGTTCCTGTTGGACTCGAGGCCTTGCTGACTGCCGCTTCATGTTGGCTTGAGGTCGGGGTCGCCACAATGTCATGGATCAATACGGTGGGCGTCCTATCGAACCCTCTAGGTCCAAGAGACCTCCTTTGACTTGAGCTCGGAGGAGTCGCGGGACCGCGCCCGACCGGTGGTGAGTGCAGAGTTAACTGGTTTGGAGCTTGAGTGAGCGCGCGGGAGGCAAGACCTCGACCGCAATTCGGTCCGAGCTTGTTTTGAGCTCGGTCCAAGCGACGTCTTGCGCGGCAAGCACCATCTGCGGGACGGATGGTGCGTCCTTCCATTGAGGCCTATGCCAGCGCCTCTGAAAAAGACGCAAATGGTATAGTGGCGTGTTTCTGTTATATGGCAGCCGCTCTGGCATTGTTCGCTCATGGTGGGTGGGGCCGCCGCTTCTGGAGGCGGCGGCCCCTTGCCACGAAGACGCCGGTTACGCGAGACATCGGCACCTTCGCGACCACCGCCAGGATGGGCGCGGTTAATGTAAGGCTGCAAGGAGCATTGCTCATTAGTCTTACCGATCAAGGTTTTTGCTATTGGGATGCTGCATGCAGCTGGGCGAGCAATTATATTGGCCAATTCAGGTCAATTGTTTATTTGAGAGATAGATGTCGCATTCAGTTGAGTTGATCGTCAACGGCTATGTCAGACTAAATGATCGTGGCGCGCTGGAGGGACTTCTTGCGCATCGGCGGGAGTTGCTGAGGCAACTAACCAGCGTCACAGGCATCGATCCAGCACGAGCCGTCGCGCAAGTAAGCCAAGAAATCGCAGTCATAGAGGCTGGACTTGCGACGATCGCACCGGAGTGACGCGCCGGGCCGTCCGTTCAGTGGAGGCGAGCAACTTGGCGTCGGCTATCTCGGTTCACAGCCTACGCGCCCGTGCGGGCTAAGCCAGCGACGATTAGCGCGAGCGAGGTGATCCAGAGGCGGGCATACAAAGTTGGGACAGCAGCTTACGCTACGATGACGCTTTCCGATCAAACGAAGCGCCGCGCCGAGTATATTGGCGCGACGACTTCGCCTTGGGTGGACCCGGACGGGGCAATGTTCGGTGCGAGGAGCCTAACGCCCTGCAGTACTATCGCAAGCAAACCCTTGCATTAAGCTTGATGTCGCCGCTGGAAGTTAATTCTGGAACTGCTAGTTGCAGTCGATGGCTGAACGCGATGCCAGTGAGAGCGAACAACGTATCGCCCGTTAGCAGAAACGATTCTAACGCTGAGGCACGGCGGACACCATCCAGAGTTAAAGCCTGCCAGAGTTAGAGCTTGCTTGAGAACCAAAACGTTCCCCTTTCAAGGTCGCGCCGGGCGTTGGTCTCGCGTTCTCACTCACTCGGCTGCTTAGGCCGATCGAGAAGATCGAGCGCGGTGTTGATTTGCTCAAGTTGATGCTCGATCTTCTCGCGCTGCTTAGCGCCTATAGTCGAATCGAGTTGCTCAATCAGCTGCTGCTTTCGGGCGAGCAGATTTTTAATGACCGTCGTCATCTGACCTCCGTGACGGCTCACGGTCGATGGCGGGATGCTGCATGTTCTTCACCATGATCCAGTGCGTCCGCCGGCCGGGATAGGGACGGCCCGCGATTCTTAGAGACAGCGACTTTGATGACCTGGACGGCATTCGGACTCGCGGCCGCCGTAAACGCAGCAGCGGCGCCGCAAGTAGACCGTAGAGAGGGATGACCTGAAATCGTAGTCCATTTGCTGTGTGCGCCTCCCCGTTTGGAGAAGAATGATGCTATCTGCCTACGGACGGTGGCGGCGTCTCCTTTGTGCGGGTTGGCAGTATCGGATATTCGATCTTGGGTAGGCGCCCGTTCAGTGAATTAAGAAACGCAACAATATCGTTGTTCTCCTTCTCGCTGAGCTCGGCGCCCAGCTGTACTTCGCTCATGATTCCTACGGCTTCCTTGAGAGTCCAAACTTGACCCGAATGGAAGTAGGGAGCTCGCAAGGCAACGTTGCGCAAAGGGGCGACACGAAACACGTATTCGTCGCTGGGGGCATTGGTGGCTGCGACCCGTCCCTTGTCGGCCGTAGGAAGCAGTTTGATATCTGGCTTTTGGATCACACCAAACGGGAAAAAATCCTGGCCGCCAATGTTGATTCCCTTATGGCAAGAGGCGCATCCTTTGTCCATGAACAGCTTTAGTCCCGCCTTTTGCTGATCATCAAGAGCGCTGGCATCGCCATTCAGGTATCGGTCGAACGGAGCCGCCGGTGTCGTGAGAGTGGCCTCAAAAGCCTCGATCGCTTTGGCGAAATTGTCGAAGGTGACCGGCGATGTATCCTTCGGGAAAGCTTGCTTAAACTTAGCGACATAACCGTCCATCGAGTTCAACGTGCTCGTCACGCGGTCCGGGGTCGCATTCATTTCGACGCTCGCCTGAACGGGTCCCTTTGCTTGCGCCTTGAGATCCGGCGCGCGTCCGTCCCAGAATTGCGCGA
Source organism: Bradyrhizobium sp. UFLA05-109 (assembly GCF_054185165.1). Taxonomy (NCBI): domain Bacteria; kingdom Pseudomonadati; phylum Pseudomonadota; class Alphaproteobacteria; order Hyphomicrobiales; family Nitrobacteraceae; genus Bradyrhizobium; species Bradyrhizobium sp. UFLA05-109. Next base: position 41,066 of record NZ_JBBIAR010000016.1, read on the forward strand.
CATTGAATACCGAATTGCAGACGGTTGGCGCTCGACGCGCCCCCTTTTGCCAGCCGTGACCAACCGAGGTCGGCCCAACGTCGACGCCGCCAGTGCCGAGGTTATGGCACGTGTTGCAGCTAATGATCCCGCTTGCCGAGAGGCGAGGGTCGAAAAATAGCATTTTGCCGAGCTCGGCTTTCTCCATAGTGACGGGATTGTCCTTGATCGCGGGGATAGCAGAGGGGATCGGCTTGAAGATCTGTCTGGCCGCCCTCATCAAGTCGTCATTCGCAATGGCATGGGATGAGACGAGCACTAGAACGGTAGCAATAGATACCTTTCGCATCACGTGAGACTTCCGCTTCTTTCGGCGACGCTACCGGAGAATAGTTTTTCAGGAGCGCGCCCACGACATGGTCGCTCGTAAGCATGCAGAAAATGAGCCAGTCCTTGCGAGTAAGCAGGTGTCGTGTTTGCCTGCTCAATGTCGCCTTCGCGACACGTTGGCAGCGGCGCAACACGAATTATACGGTTTCGCCGCGCTTCGAGGAGGAGCAAAGCGGCACGTCAATTGCAGGAATACCCGTGACAGTCACCTGTCTCGCGAGTTCAGGTTCAACCTTGCCCAATTGGATCCAGTCGATGTCACAGACGCCGCATCATTGATCAGGTCCCGCGGATTGAAGCCTTGCCGGGTTCTTCGCGCGCGCCGCTATCGCGTCAGCAGGTGAGTGGCTTTGGTCCTATCATGTCTGTCAGGTGTCGGCGAGATGAAGCCGGGGATCTCGCACCTCGAAAAGATTAGCTTCCTGAAGGCCCGGACGGTTGGTGGCGCGCGTCTTGGAAGCGCCAGCTGCTTGTGGCTGCTACATTCACGGCGCTCTTCACGCGCGAGCTGAATCCTGATGAAGGCTGAACAAGACCGGATGAAAAGGTTTCTAATGTCGAAGGCGAAGTTGCTTGAAATAATCATCCCGCCACCGCCGTACAGCTCCATTGGCCAGCAGACGCGTCGTCCCCGAAAAATCCTTGCGGTACGAGAGAGTTGGGTGCCGCTCGCCAGACTCCCCTCGCAATCGCAACGTGCGCGCCGAAGGCGCAGCAGGGATGGCGAGCGCCACCTAGCACCCCTCTGTCCCGCAACCACCTGCGGGGCTGGGTCGTCTGACGGCAGACATCTGCCTCGGCTTGGCGGACTTTCTTCAAATGCCCATCCGACAGCTATGAGGTAAACGATGAGATGCGCATTTCACCGCTGGTCCAGTGCGCTCTTTGGCGGGGCGGCATTGCCGCTCGTTGTTGCGAGCGTGCACGCGCAAGGTCGGCTTACTGAGCCAGCCTCACGCGTCGTTCTCTGTGCCGAGCACAGGAATAAAGACTGTCCAATTGATCTGTGGAGGGCAAACGCGATGGAGGGCGGCAAGTTCTTCCCTGCCACTAAGGGCGGTCTGCTAGATCCGATCGCGCCGACTGATGTGCAGAACGCGGCGCCGCCAGAGGACGAGCACATTGCCGGCAGCAGCGTGCGCGGCGATGTGCCTTTGCTTGATGAGCAGACGCCGACGCGCTGGGAGAAGATTAGGTTACACTCCGGCGCGAAGCAGAAGTTCAAGTGGGAGTACGGTGCACCTCACCTGACACGGCGTTGGAACTATTTCATCACACGGGCGGACTGGAATTCGTCCTCTCGGCTCACGCGCGCGCAGTTCGAAGTGAAGCCATTTTGCACAGTCCAGAATAGCGGCCAGCCGTTTTGGGATCCAAATGCCAACCTGATGCCAAAGGCGCCCACTGTGCACATATGCGAGCTACCAAAGCGCACCGGCTACCAAGTGATTTTGGCTGTGTGGGAACTCGCCAATAGCCCGATGGCATTCTATCAGGTCGTCGACGCTACGTTCGAGGAACGAAAATCGTCGAGCACCAGTGGCTCCGATTGAAGGGGCATAGGCGGATCTCGCCCGCCAAATGCGGCGGGCGCTTGGCCAACCGGCAGAGATCCTCCACAGACAGTAGCCGGTTTAGCAAAGGAAACGCCGAATGAGGCTGATTGTTTTCGACTTCGACGGCGCGCGCTGGTTATAGTCAGGCCTTGATCTTGGAATGTCTTACGCCTCGTCTTTGTTCAATTTCGTGCGCCTCTTCCTCCACATCAGGGCTAGTTCGCGCCACTCGCAAGCAGAATCGTACTTATCCGAGCACATCTAGCGAAACGTTTGCTACGCGACGAAGAGGCTTGTCGCACGCATGGTGAGTAGCGCGCTTCGAGAATGGCGATTCCCCCAGAAGATGGGCAGGCGGGAAGCACGATCGGCGCTCAGAAACCCACTGCTGGCGGCCTAGCCTTCGACTGAGAAGGGCATGTAAAATGCGTCCCAGTTCAAAGTTGACTTCTGAGGCTAGGTGCGGCGGCGGCTGATGCCCTGATTGACCATTGGAATGCAGGCGGGCCAAGGTCAGGAAATGTGTACCGATCAGTTCTATTTACTTCCTTCGTGGCGCCGGCTAAACCACTGCACGGGCAGGGCATTTCTGTCCCAGGAGGCCCTTTCGAGAAGTTAAGGTGGATGAATGAAAACGGGACAGAAGAGCAAGGCTCCGCAGAAGGCTGTCCGCGTTGGTCGCCCTCCGAAGGAGTTGGCCGCCGAAGTGGACGAGCGAATCCTCAGCGCAGCGCGTGAGTTGTTTCTCGCACGGGGGCTCGCCGGGGTCAGCGTCGGGGAAATTGCGCGCCTTGCCCGTGCAAGCAAGGCAACGATATATACCCGTTTTTCCACCAAAGAGGCTTTGTTCGCTGCGATCGCGATGCGTAACGCGCAGAAGGTGCAGGAAGGATACGAAAGCGCGGTGTCCACGGGCGATACGATCGAGGAGCGTTTGACGGTCCTTGGGAGCGAGATACTCAAGCACGTGCTGACCGCCGATAGTGTCGATTTCATTCGTCTGGCGGCTACTGAGGCGCGCCGGTTCCCTGATCTAGCCAAGGTGGAGCGAATGATGCGCGAACGCGGCACTCATCACGCGGCTAGCGTCTTGAGAGACGTGACCGGCTCGAGGCAGGGTAGGGCGTATGCCGCCTTCGCTCCGGAGCGGCTGACCAGAACGGCGCAGTTCTTCCTGGATCTCGTCGTCGCGCCGCTGGTGATGCGGGCGGTGTTCGGCGAAGATCCCAAGCGGCTTAGGGCAAACATCCGTGGCCATGTGACGGAGAGCGTTTCGTTCTTTCTCGCGGCCTGCCGCACCGGCGAGCCCGGTCGATAGCGATCCACGCAGTCACCCCATCTCTGGCGGGTACTCACTACCGTCCGGTCGTGCGCGGTTCTCCTGACCGTCACACTGGAAAGGTCTTGCGAAGTCATTGATGCCCCGACGCAAGCCACGCAGCAAAGGGGTGGCCCGACAATGTTGCGTCCGCAAATCGACGACTTTGCAGCCAAATATTGCATTTGATTTCCAGACTTTATGGGTTTTCGGCTTTCGGGGCTGACTCACCAGGAAGATAAGCCCTTTAATATGACCACTGCCGGATCAGATCCGGCAGTTGCGCCCCGTGCGGAATGATGCTGCTCCAAAAATAGAACCGCACGGTACGGTTAGTTGACAGAGATCTCTGCGCGCAATATCGGTACTGAACCGTACGGTTCTATATTCTGGCGTCGGGAGAGAATGTCGGCTTTGGCTAATTACGAATATTTTGTGGCAGCACGGCGCAGCGAAAAGCGCAGGATTGCACGTTGTCCCGTCATGTCGCGGCTCGGACGCGTTCGCCATTTGGCGGGCGTCGTCGCGCCTGCTTTTTTGCTCGCCTCTTGCGCGGTCGGACCGAACTTCGTTGCGCCCAATGCCCCGGCGGTTGACCGCTACACACGAGAGCCTCACCTTGCCTCGACCGACAGCACCAAAACGCCTGGGGGCAATTCGCAAGTGTTCTCGCCGGGAGGCGACATCTCAGGCGACTGGTGGGGGCACTTTCATTCGCGCAAGCTCACAGCATTCGTTGAAGAAGCCGTTCGCAACCATCCCGATATTCAGTCTGCCGAATTCGCCCTGCGCGTCGCCCGAGAGACCGCACTCGCCGAGCAGGGCGCCTTGTTTCCGCAAGTGACCGGGACGGGCTCGGCCGCGCGCGAGCAGGGCCCGCTCTACAAGCTCTTCAATACCTCCGTCAGCGTCTCCTACGCGCTCGATCTCTGGGGCGGCACGCGCCGGCAAGTCGAGGCGCTCGAGGCCCAAGTCGACTACCAGGCGTTCAAACTGGAGGCGACTTATCTTTCGCTGACCGCTAACGTGATTACGGCGGCGATCACTGAGGCCTCGCTGCGCGACCAGATCTCAGCGACCGAGGAGATTGTCAAGGCAGAGACAGATCAGCTGGCGCGCATCCAGCGCCAGTTCGAGATCGGGGCGGTCTCCAAGTCCGATGTGCTGTCGCAGGAATCGACGCTTGCGCAAGCCAAGGCGACGCTGCCGCCGCTACAGAAGCAGCTCGCCCAGCAGCGCAATCAGTTGATGGCCTATCTCGGTCGGCTGCCCAGCGAAGATCGCGGCGAGCATGTGACGCTCGCCGAACTGCGTTTGCCTGGAAGGCTTCCGGTATCGTTGCCGTCGGAGCTCGTTCGTCAGCGTCCGGACATCCGCCAGGCCGAGGCGACGCTGCATCAGGCGACCGCGACCGTCGGTGTCGGTATTGCGAATCTTTTGCCGCAGATCACGCTGTCCGGCAGCTATGGTGCGAGCGGAACGGGCAGGCTGTTTTCCCCCGGAACGATCGCCTGGGACGCGACCTCCACCATCACGCAGAAGCTGATCGACGGCGGCACGCTCTATCACACCAAGGAAGCCGACGTCGCGCTCTTCGAGCAGGATATGGCGGCCTACAAGAGCACCGTGATCACGGCGTTCCAGAATGTCGCGGACTCGCTGCGCGCGATTCAGTACGACGCGGCGACGCTGAAGGCGCAGGCCGAAGCGGAGAAAGCAGCATCCGACAGCCTTTCGATGTCAATCGAGCAGTTCAAGACCGGCGCGGTCCCTTACGCCAACGTCATCACGGCTCAGCAATCCTATCTCAACGCGCGGATATTGCGCATCAAGGCGCAGGCGGCGCGCTTTGCCGACACCGCCGCGCTGTTCCAGTCGCTCGGCGGCGGATGGTGGAACAGAGCCGACCTGACGGTCGATGCTCTGCCTCGCGCCAATCCCGGTTATTTCGCGGGTCCCAACCGCTCAACGCAGGAAGCAATGCGATGATCAAGCGCATGACGATCATGCTCGTCGTGATGGCGGTCCTGTTCGCCGGCCTCTACGGCTTTCAGACCTTCAAGGACATGATGATCAGAAAGGCGATCGGCGCCACGACGAATCCGCTGCAGACCGTGTCAGCCGTGGTCGCGGTAACAGCGCCATGGCGATCGACCCTGTCCTCCGTCGGCTCGCTGCGCGCGGTGAACGGCGCCGATCTCGCGCTGCAGGCTTCCGGGATTGTACAGACTATCCAGTTCTCTTCCGGCGACGAGGTGACTGAAGGCCAGCCCTTGCTCCAGCTCGTCGCAACCGACGACGTCGCCAAGCTGCAGTCGCTGCAGGCTACCGCCGAGAACTACGCGATTATAGTTAAACGCGACGAGGAGCAGATCAAGTTCAACGCTGTCAGTCAGGCCACGCTCGACAGCGACAAAGCCAATCTGAAGAATGCCAGAGCCCTGGTCGAGCAGCAGAGGGCCATCGTCGAGCAAAAGACGCTCAAGGCGCCGTTCGCCGGGCGGCTTGGGATTCGCGCCGTCGATATCGGCCAATTCTTGAGCGCGGGCACGGCCATCGTCACATTGCAGAGTCTCGATCCGATCTACGTCGATTTCTTTCTGCCGCAGCAGGCGCTGGCTTCGATCGTCATTGGTCAGGACGTCACCGCGACTGTGGATGCTTTCCCCGGCGAACGCTTCTGGGGCCGGATCTCGGCGATCAACGCCAAGGTCGATAGCGCAAGCCGCAATATCCAGGTCCGGGCGACGATCCGAAACAATCCGGCCCGTCTCCTCCCGGGCATGTTCGCCAAGGTCGAGATAGATATCGGTAAGCCGGAAGAGATCGTCACTGTTCCGCTCACGTCGATCGTCAGCAACGCCTATGGCGACCTGGTCTATCTCGTGGACGGTCTCCACGACGGGCAGGGCGCCGCGCGGCAGATGTTCGTCAAGACCAAGCCGGCCAAGGGCGACCGCATCGCCGTGACTGACGGCATCAAGCCCGGGGAGACCGTCGTGATCGCGGGCCAGATCAAGCTTCGCAACGGCAGTCCCGTAAAAATCGACAATTCTCACGTTCCGATCGCTGAAGTGGCGCCGACAGTCGTCGACCAGTGAACGCCGGGATAAGCAGCAAGAGCCGATAATATGCGCTTCACGGACATCTTCATCCGTCGTCCGGTGCTGGCCTTGGTGGTCAGCGCGCTGATCCTGGTCCTCGGGCTGCGGTCGATGACCTCGTTGTCGATCCTGCAATATCCGCGTACCCAGAACGCGATCGTCACCGTGACGACAGCCTATGCCGGTGCCGATTCCGACATCATCACCGGCTTTATCACCACGCCGCTGGAGAACGTGATCGCTCAGGCGAACGGCATCGACTACATGAATTCCAGCAGCACCACCGGCACCAGCACTATCACTGTAAACCTGCGACTGAACTACGATTCCGGCAAGGCGATGACGGAGATCAATGCCAAGGTCAACTCCGTCCTCAATCAGCTTCCGACCGGTACCCAGCAGCCGACTTTGACGCTGAAGGTGGGCCAGACTATCGATGCGATGTACATCGGGTTTGCGAGCGCGGTGCTCGCTCCCAACCAGATCACCGACTACCTGACCCGCGTGGTGCAGCCCAAGCTGCAGACCGTGCCGGGCGTTCAGACCGCCGAGTTGATCGGCGGCAAAAAGTTCGCCCTGCGTGCCTGGCTCGACGCCGATAAGCTCGGAGCTTATGGGCTGACGGCGAGCGACGTCTCCACCGCGATGTCCGGCAACGACTATATCGCCGGTCTCGGTTCGACGCGGGGACACCTCGTCCAGGTCGATCTGTCCGCCACGACCAACCTTCATTCGCTCGAGCAGTACCGCAACCTCGTCATCAAACACGTGAACGGGGCGATTATCCGCCTGAAGGACGTGGCGAATGTGACGCTTGGCAACGACGACTATGACAGCTCGGCCAAGTTCAACGGCAGGACGGCCGTCTATCTCGGCATCCAGGTGGCGCCGACCGCGAACCTGCTGGATGTCATTAAGGGGGTGAAAAGGGTCCTTCCCGACATCAATGCGAATCTGCCGAACGGCATCACCAGCGAGATCCTCTACGACTCGACGGATTTCGTGAGCAGTTCGATCGATGAGGTCGTCCATTCGCTGGTCGAGGCGGTTGCCATCGTGACCATCGTGGTCTTCCTTTTCCTCGGCTCGTGGCGGTCGGTGCTGATCCCGGTGATCGCGATCCCTTTGTCCCTAATCGGCACCTTCGGATTGATGCTTCTGATGGGATTCTCGATCAATCTCCTGACGCTGCTGGCCCTGGTGCTCGCGATCGGGCTCGTCGTCGACGATGCCATCATCATCGTCGAAAGCGTCCACCGCCTGATTGATCAGGGTACCCCGCCCGTAGAGGCGGCGATCCAATCGGCCCGCGCGCTCGGCAGCCCCATCATCGCTATGACGGTGGTCCTGATCGCGGTGTACGTTCCGGTCGGCTTCCAGGGTGGTCTGACGGGCGCTCTATTCACGGAATTCGCCTTCACGCTGGCGGGAGCGGTTGCCGTGTCGGCGGTCATCGCCTTGACCCTGTCCCCCATGAACTGTGCCTGGTTGCTGCGCCGAACCGAGCGGGATGCTGCGACTTGGCAGGCGCGTCTGGTACGCAGGATCGATCATGGGCTGGAGCGGCTGACCGCCGCCTATCGCCGCCGCCTTGAATCTCTTTTTGCCACCAAGTCTGTCGTGGTGGTGTTCGCGCTGCTGCTGCTCGCCGGCATTCCCTGGCTCTATGCGAGCTCGAAAAGCGAACTCGCGCCGGATGAGGATCAAGGCGTGATCCTTACGATGACCAATTCGGCGCCCTCGGCCACGCCCGAGCAGCGCCAGTTCTACGCGCAACAGGTCTACGACCTCGTCGCAAAGCGCCCTGAAACCGGGCTCGTCTTCCAGATCGACACGCCCTCGCAGGCAATCGCCGGCTGGGTGCTCAAGCCGTGGGACAAGCGTAACGTGACCACCGGCACGCTTCAGTTTGAATTCCAGGACCTACTCAACGGCATCGCAGGCACGCGTTCGGTGGCATTTCAACCGCCGGCGCTGCCGGGCAGCAACGGCCTGCCGATCCAGTTCGTCATCGGCACGACGGGCTCGTTCAGCGAGCTCGACGAGGTCGCCCGGAACTTCATGGCGGAGGCGCTCAAAACTGGACAGTTCATGTTCCTCGACGACGACCTCAAGATCGACAAGCCGAAAAGCACCGTCGTGTTCGACCGCGACAAGGCCGGTGATCTCGGGTTGAAGATGAGCGATCTCGGTGGCGCCCTGGCGACCATGCTGGGGGGCAATTACGTCGAGTATTTCAACCTGGACGGCCGCTCCTACAAGGTGATCGCCCAGGTCCGGCAAAACGACCGCCTCACCACCGAGCAACTGCTGAGCTACCAGATCCGCACCAGCAACAACACGATGGTGCCGCTGGCGACGGTTGCCCATCTCGACAACAAGGCCGCTCCGCAGGCGCTCAACCATTTTCAGCAGATCAACTCCGCGACCATTTCCGGCGTGGCGATGCCGGGCGTCGCGATGGGCAATGCACTCGCGACCCTGAAGACCCTCGCCAAGTCCCTTCCGGCGGGCTACTCGACCGACTTCGCCGGCGCCTCCCGCCAACTCGAGCAGGAGACGGGCGGCTTCGTTACCATGTTCCTGTTCGCGTTGATCATCATCTATCTTTCGCTTGCCGCGCTGTTCAACAGCTTCCTGGATCCGGTCATTATTTTGATATCGGTACCGATGTCGCTCGCCGGCGCGCTGGTCTTCATCAGCATCGGTATCGGCGGCGCCAGCATCAACATCTACACCCAGGTCGGGCTCGTGACCCTGATGGGTCTCGTCAGCAAGCACGGGATCTTGATGGTGGAGGTGGCGAATGAGTTGCGCGCCGCCGGGAGAAGCCGCACCGAGGCCATCATCGAAGCGGCGACGATCAGGCTGCGGCCTATTCTCATGACGACGGCGGCCATGGTGCTGGGCGTTCTGCCGCTGGTCACAGCGAGCGGCGCCGGCGCCGTGTCCCGCTACAATATGGGCCTTGTGATCGCCACAGGCGTTTCGATCGGAACCCTCTTCACCCTGTTCGTGGTGCCGGTCGCCTATGCCCTCATCGCCCATCGTGGGCCGAAGGTCGCAGCAGAGGCTTCGAATTGAAGCACACCGGTCAGTGCGGGCGTCGGCAGAGCTGCTGAGGACGACTAAGGGGGCCAGCTTTGCGGTTTCGGCCAATTCATCTTTAGGGGCTGCGGCGCGTGCCGCCGCATTGCTTGAGATTGGTGGTATCGTCGGACCGCCGGCCGCCACGTGGTGCGAGACATGTAGCTTTACGCGAATGCGCGCGAAAAAACCGAGATCTACGCGGAGAGAATCGATTCCCATCCATCTTCAGGGCGAATGTACGGGCGATCGTGGTGGTCTGGCATTTGCATGCTTTATCAGGGTGCGGTCCGACCCCGAAAGAGTTGCGAATAGGGCATCGGGTTTCTCACCCCAATGGCGCGACTTCGGTGTCGCGCTCGTCGCCAAATCAAATAACCGCCGCCGGCCCTGATTCGATCGGTAGGTGCCGCCCCTTCTGGATGAATGCTGCGATTGCCCCTTCTTTCGGCCTCAAGCCAATTGCGAAAGTCGCTCAGGTTGCTTGATGCGACAAACAAGGTCGCCGTTAAAAGCGAACGTTTTTCAGGTAGCCCTTTCGGGTAGAGTGGGGCGAAACGCTCCGGTCTCCAAGCAGCTATACGATGTCTTGAGGTCTCACGCCATGCGGGCCGCCTCCTGTAACATGATCTCTCTCATCCAGACGCTTGCCTGATCATTATTGTGAAGAGCCGGCCATTGTACGGCTTCCGTAAAGGCCGGTAGCGGTATTGGAAGATCAACGATCCGTAGCCGCATCGTCGTTGCGAAATGTCGCGCCAGCCGTGAATGCATCGTCGCGATCCGCTCGGTACCCAGCAGCAGGGGCGGGATCAAGCTGAAGCTCGGCACTGCAACCTCGATACGCCGCTTGTGACCATGCTCGAGCAAGAGCCATGCCTCGATCGAAGGCTTGCCCGTTCGTCCGAACTGCGCCGCAATATGGCCCATCGACATGTACCGCTCGAAGGAGAGCTTGCGTGAAAGCTCTTTGTTCTTGTGACAGCCCACGCACACCAGCGTCTCGTCGAACAGCTTTGCCTTGGGGTGCGCGTTTGACATGTACATTTCCGGAAAGATCAGGAAGTCGACCTCACCGCGCCGCAGCGGCTCGTCCGGTTGGTCGTCAAACGGAAGCAGTTCGAACGTGATGCCGGGGGCCTCGCGCGCGACACGCGCGATAACTGTCCCGAAGAACACCAGCGCCATAAAATCAGACAGCACGACCCGGAAGCGGCGGTCCGACTTGGCCGGGTCGAACGTATCACGTGCGGCAATCGACAGATGGATGTGCAGCAGGGCTTCGCGCGCCGGACCGGCCAACGCTTCGGCACGCGGCGTCGGAACCAGTTCGCGACCGTGCATCGTGAAGAGATCGTCGCGGAAATAGTCACGCAATCTGGCGACCGCCGCGCTCATTGCCGGCTGGCTTAAATGGATGGTGCGCGCCGCCGCGGTGAGGCTGCGCTCGGTCATCAGCGCGTCGAGCGCGACAAGCAGATTCAAATCGAGACCTTTGAAGCGCATGATGAGGCATCCACGCCATGAATACGGCCCATAAAAACAATCGATTGTACCCATGCCTCTCAGTATCTCAAGCTGCAAAAAAGAAGCCGGGAGGAAATTCGTGGCTGAGACTGATTTCGATGTTGCCGTCATCGGCTATGGGCCGACGGGCCTGACGGCGGCATCGCTCTTGGGACAGCTCGGCCACCGCGTCCTAGTCGTCGAACGATGGCCGTCCCTCTATGGTCTTCCGCGGCTGACGCATATCGACGGAGAGACCGCGAGGCTTCTCAGCTTCACATGCGACATCGAGGAGGCGCTCAGGGATTCATCGCCAATCGAGTCCTACATCTTCTACAATGCGAAGGGAAAGCGGCTGGTCGATGTCGCCGGCATTCCCAGCCTGCCGATGGGATTTCCAGCGCATATCTCGATACACCAGCCCGACATCGAGGCGGCGATCGACCGTAGAGTGCGCACCTTGCCGAACGTGACCGTGCGCCAGGGGACGGAGCTCACCGGCCTGAAGATAACAGCCGGAAAGGTCGAACTCGCGCTAAGGGCAGGCGAGGCCGCGGAAACCGCGCACGCGCGCTACGTCTTTGCGGCTGATGGCGCCAAGAGCTTCGTCAGGTCCGCGCTTGGGATCAAGCGCGACGATTCCGGCTTCAACGAGCGCTGGCTCAATATCGATGGGGAGCGCAAGCGGCCACTTCCCGCAAGCTTCGAGGAAACCAAGCAGTATTGCGACCCGGCTCGAGGCCACATGTTCCTGCCGATCGGCGCAAATCGGCAGCGGTTTGAATTTGCGCTGCTGCCGGGCGAGGACACCGACGAGATGGAGCGGGCGGAGAGCGCGTGGAGAATCTTGAAGCATTATCACGATGTCGGCCCGGACGATCTGCGGATCATCAGGCAGATCGTCTACACCTTCGAATGCCGTATGGCGCGGAGCTGGCGCATCGGGCCGGTGTTCCTGGGAGGTGACGCCGCGCATACCATGCCGCCCTATCTCGGGCAGGGTGCTTGCTCCGGTATCAGGGACGCAGCGAATTTCGCATGGAAGCTCGACCTCGTACTCCGGAACGTCGCATCATCGGAAATCCTTGAGAGCTACGAGCCCGAGCGCCGTCCGCATGTCACCCACATCATGCGTACCACCGTGATGTTGGGGAAGCTCGCCAATACGCATAGCCGCACGGTCGCATTCTTCCGTGACCTGGCTTTCCGTTTCAACCTGGTCCCGCCGCCCCCGCCATTTCCTCCCCTTTCCGCCGGCATCATCCAGGACGACCGTCGTGCCCGCTGGGGAAAGGTCGTGGGCTCGGTGCCGCCACAGGGTCGAGTCAAGATCGGTGATCGAGTTGCAAGGCTCGACGATCACGTCGGTTACACTTTCGCCCTGATTGCTGAACGTAATCCAGCGGCTGTCCTTGGTTCATCGCGGATGGGCTTTCTTCGAAGCCTCGGCTGTCGCGCATTGACGCTTGCTGACGATGCCGGCGCCGGCGTCGAACGCATGCTCGATCTCGATGGAATCTATTTGTCCTATCTCACCGAAAAGAACGCTGTCGCGATGGTGACCCGTCCGGACACCAATCTGTTTGGCTTTGCTGCTGGGCTGAAGGATGTCGCCGGCCTTGTGGACGATCTCCAGCAGAAACTGTCGTGGCGCACGGCAGCGTTGGCAGCGTGAACATGACCTTATCCGAAGAACACGCCAAAGAAATTGAAGCTATGTGCCGCGCGATGCCGATCACGCGGATGATCGACTATGGCATGACCTTCGAGAAGGCACAGCTCGCGCATCGGCGGGTGCGCGAGGGGAGGCCCTGGGACCTCGTGCTTGAGGAGATGGCAGACGAGCAGGAACGACTTGCCGAGGCGGCCAATGACGCAGCGCTTGCCAGCGAACGCTGGCACGCCGCCGCTGTGAGCCTGCTTTTTGCTCAAATGGCGTTCAATAGGGATGGCGACCGAAAGCGAGAGCTCTACCGCCGCATGACCGGTTGCTTCGGTCGTTTCGCCGCGCTGTCGAAATATCCGGCGACGAAGGTGAAAGTGTCATACCGGCAGGGGACACTGTTCGGATGGCACTTTCTGCCGATCGAGGAGCGGACCCGTGCAAGCGTGATCGTGTTCGGGGGCATGAGCGGCTGGTCCACGGCCTATCGGTCGATGGCGGAAGCGCTCTGTCTCCGAGGAATCGCATGTTTCCTGGTAGATGGTCCAGGGCAGGGCGAGAGCAGGCTCGAGGGAGGCATCCACGCCGATGATGACGTCGCAAGCGGCTTGAGCCGCTTCGTCGATCTTGCCCTGATGCGCTCGCCTGGTGAGAGAATCGGGCTGTGGGGCAACAGCTATGGCGGGCTCCTCGCAGCACTAACCGCTATCCGCGACAACCGTGTTCACGCCTGCTGTGTCAATGGGGCCCCACCACGCACGGAGGTGCCGCCGTTCCGGACGGCGCAAGAGCAGCTCGCCGCGATGTTCGGTTGCCACGATCCGGATTTGCTGGCCGAGCGCGTTTCCGGGCTTGTCTTCGACGGCCGCCACGTCCCTATCACGTGCGCGACGCTGGTGCTGGAGGGCGGCGCCGACGCCTTGGTCAAGTCGGGATCTCAGAGTTCGTTTCTCGAAGGCAACACCGATTCCCGATCGCGAGTCAGGTCCTGGCCAGACGGCGAGCACACGATCTACAACCATCCAGATGAGCGAAACACGCTGGTAGCGGACTGGTTCAGCGCGGTGCTGAGATCGTAGCCGGAGGCCGCTGGATCGGGATACGCGCCGGGCCAAGCCAGTTCGAGCGTCAGGGTCCACGATTGGCTTGCCAACGATGTGACGTCCTGGTCCAGCTCGACGATCCCGACGCCGGCTATTTTGCCGACGTTGGACCAAAGCGTCACGTACCCGCATGCAGTCAGGGGAGAGCGGTCTGACCCATGCGTCTCGGGAAAAGGCGGCAGTCTTCCAAGCTGAATACGAGGGTTCGATTCCCTTCACCCGCTCCATCCCTTCCCAAGCTTTCCCATAAATTACGCAAACAACCGAAATACATAGACTTTTCTGGCTGTGTTTGATACGTATGCTCTCAAGAAACGTCCAACATTTCGTCCAACACGTTTCAAGAATGCCCCGACTTTCTCACTCGCCGTCATGGCACTTGGCAGTTCGTTCGTCGCGTACCGATTGAGTTTGCAAAGCTCGATCCGCGTGACGGGCCGTCGAGCGGTTCGTAAAGGTTGCTGAAGATAAGCCCGTCAATGAAATCACCGAAGAAGACGGCATCAAATACTGCGAATGGTGGCGCAGCCGTATCATTGCTGGAGAGGCGGAGCCCAAGACGGCAACAAGGATATCGGCCAGCTTAACCAGATGCTGAAGGAGGTCAGTATTCGACGGCGGCTCAACCTGCCTGATATTTTCAAGGGGCTACGGTTGAAAGGCGAGATCGAACGGCCGCGAGTGCCCTATGAAACCGAATTCGTTCAGAAGCGCCTGCTTGCGAAGGGCGCTTTGGATGGCTTGAACGAGGATGCTCGACTGGTCTTGTACGTAGTGGCCGATACAGGACTGCGGCCTTCGGAAAGTCGTCAATCTGCAAGAGGACGCGATCGTCCTGAAGGGGCCAATACCTTACGTGAAGATTCTGCCGGAGGGGCGCCGCCTCAAGACGGCCGATTCGCAGCGTGACATTCCGCTGGTCGGCGCGGCGCTGGCGGCTATGAAGAAACGACCGGAAGGTTTTCCGCGCTACCGCGACAAGTCTTCGAATCTATCCGCCGTGTTGAACAAATTTCTGCTGACGAATGGCCTCCGCCCGACCAAGGATCACACGGTCTATTCACTGCGGCACAGCTTTAAAGATCGGCTGATCGCCGCTGAGGCTCCCGATAGTCTCATCGATAGCCTCATGGGTCACAAGACCTACAAGCCGAAATACGGCAAGGGTCCGTCGCTCGAACTGAAGCTTAAGTATCTTCAGCGGATCGCCTTTAAGGCTCCTGCTTCGCTGTAGGCCATCAGCCGGCGGCGAGCGCGCGCTCTGGTGCCTTCTTTGTCCTTAAGCTCTTGGAGCTCCGCCTCGAATTTTTCGTACATCGGAAGATGGACGTCCCCATCGAGTTCGATGAAATAGGCGAGCAGCACCAGAGCGCGTTCTATGCGCTCGATTCATCGTTAGCTGGGAAGAGGCCTCTCCTGACATGGCGGCGTGCTCGGCTGTGCACGACCATCACAGCACCGGACGCTGTCAAAATCCGCCGCAATCCTTGGGAATTGCCCTTGATTGACAGGCTTTCCCATTCTGCTCAACTCATCCCAATCGGCGATCAAGCCAAGTGGTTTTGCCTATCGCTGGCACTACCAAGTGCTTGAGTGAGTACGGTTGTAAATTCGGATAAAGCCCCACTGATCGTCACTGGCTACCGTTCAGAATTCAGGACGAGATGATCCGCACGCGGGAAGGGCCGTACTGTCGTTCCATTGCTTGCTTGTCGGGTGAGAGGCTGCCCCAGCTCATGTGTTGCCCCTTCAGATGGGTAGACCACTCGCGCACTTCGATCTCAGAAACTTGGTTGCTGCTGGGATCGTAAGAACAGATTCCTCTTATGGTGAGCTTCGCCTCGTCTGATCTCTCGCTCTGAGCGTCAACGTAGTTCAGGTCAAATGCGACTTCGAAGGAGATGGCGACGAGCGAGGGTTTGGGGGTCGCGTACCCCCTAAGTATTGGCTTGTGTGACGCCCCGAGTTCAAACTTCCCTGTCTCGCTTGCGATTTCGCGTGCTCTTTCATCGACAGCCCCCAGGATGGAGGCGCCGATCGCTTCCTGCTCAATAGCGGCTGCGCTATCGCCAATGGCGCTCAGGAAATCCTTGAGGGCAGGGTAAATCCGGATGTCCCTTTTTCCGCTTCGGATTTCATCCACAAGTGTGGAGGCGAGACCGCTATTTTTGTTACGGCCATCATAGAAGGCGGCGTCTGCCGTTATCAGGTGGACTGTGTGATCCGTCGCCGCCGACAGGGCCGCTTCCCAGATACAGCAATCCCTAAATTGCTCATTGTTCTCGCCGCTCGGAGCGCTTTTTTGAACGACTCGACTGAGCGCTGATTTTGCCTGAGCGTGTGTGAACGGGACTCGGATTAAGATGCCTTCTAATTGCTTCCATCGGTGCCTAATCCCATCTTCGATTGCGACCGGCGAAGGTCCAGTGAACAGAAGATTGTGACCCGAGAGTTGGCGCAATAAGGAACCCTCGCGGCTGATGAGGGCCACGGCTTTCTCCGCCATCGCCGGTAGTATGCGATTGACTTCAAGCTCGACCACTTCGGGCAGGAGTATCGATGCCTTGGCGCCGGTCATGGCATACAAGAGGGCGCTGCCAATTGCTGACTGAAGCAACCGTTCGGCTATCCAAATGTTTGCATCCAAAAGAACATGATACGGCTTTTCGTCGGACATCGCAGTTAGGCTTTCCGGGAAGTGTAGTGCTCGAATATGCTCTAAGTCTGCCTCATTCGATTGTTTGACCGCAATCAGAACATAACGTCATACTGCGGCGCGTAGGGTTGGTTGGTCGAGGTGATGTTTCTCAGCTCGTCGGAAAAGAAGCACTTGATGCCGGGGCCACTTGTTCGACCTCCAGTGCGATCGTATGCCCAAAAATACTCGAACCCGCGGTTATCCTTTTTGCGGATCTTGTATTCGAGCTTGTAGGGCTCCATCAGCCGTCTGACGCCGTGATACTCCGCTTCGATCATTGTGCGTGACCGGCCGGCTTCGATGATGATTTGGCGAGCTACTGGGATAAAGCTGCCGCCGTAGGAGAATGATCTGGCCAGCGGACGCCGGAGGCCGCCCGTGGGACGGATTGCCACCGGCTCAAGCAGGCCGAAGAGCTCCTCGATCAGAGCGCCAAAGCGTCCCTGTATCATGTCGAAGCTGATGCGGCTGGCCTTGGGTGTTACCAGATCGTCCCAGAGGCCGCGGAATAATTGGAGCGGTACAGCAAGTAATTGCATTCGTGCCTGCTGCGCCTCGGCGTCATAGATCGATTTCTTGAGAAAGGTGCGCACCACCTCGGCGCGGCTCACAGGAAAATCTTTGCTAAAAACGATTGAGTAGAACAGATCGAAGAGATCCTGGGCCTTGCGCCGGAAGAGAAGAGTGGTGAGTTTTGACGCAAGGAGCTCTTCGAGTTTCTGGCAGCGGATCAGCCCCGAGCATGCCGATTGATCGGAATAGGGATGCAGCAGCGGCCGCGTCTGGATGGGCAGGTAAGGCTTCTCGAATTCGTTGATGTCCATATGGGAGCGCAGCGTGACGCTCTCCTCCGCGTAAAATCCCTTGAAATAAACCCGAATTTCCAGTGCTTGGACTCCGGGGATTTTTAATTGTTTTTCGGCGATGCGCGTCCGGTCCATCACGAACTGAACACCGCTGCCAGTGTTCGCTGCTGCAAGAATGTCAGTCAAATCAGCGTGGAGCTGGTTCTCGTCGAGCGCAGTCTCACATGAAAAATCCAGGTCTTTGGAATATCGAGTGCCGGGAAGGTATCCTTTGCGAATGCCATTACCGCCTTTCAATACCAAAAGATTTGAAAGTCGCTGGTGCGCAAAGATTTCGCGTAACAGCCAGCCGTGGACATAGTCCCGCTCAACGTTCTGCGGCGAAATATCCAGCTCAGCGGCCTTCTGCTCGATTTCAGCATCGGTAATCATTGAGCCTCGTTATCGTCCTGATCGGAACCCTGAGCCGAGCCGTAGCCAGTGTTTGGATGTCCGTCCGGCCGGCCGGCGCGGCCCACGCGGGCGTGAGGTAAGGATATCAGCTTAGGTAGCTTTGTTCCTCATTTGTTCGCGGCAGGCCCATGGTTTCCACCGAAATTTATGCTAGTTTAAGCTATGCAGATTTTATCAAGTATAGGTTGATATACGAGGATTTCTTCAAACTAGCTATTGGTTTGGATGTATGCTATATTATCAAGTATGACTGGATCAAAAGGACATCTTCTAAACCAGCTCGCTAAGCTCCTTCCCGAGGGACTGCTGGTGGATTCCGTCTGGCTTAAGCGAAGCGGCTACTCGACCCAGCTCCAAAATCTGTACGTGAAGTCTGGTTGGCTCGAACAGCCCACTCGCGGTGTCTTCCGGCGGCCGCGCGGCACCTTAAGCTGGCAACAGGTGATCATATCCCTTCAGACGATCCTGAACTATTCGCCGCTCGTCGTTGGCGGGCGGACAGCGCTCGAACTGCAAGGCTATGCGCACTACCTTCCGCAATCGACGACGCGCGTTCATTTCTACGGACCAAAGGCGCCGCCGCACTGGGTTCAAAAATTGCCGCTGCCCGTCGAGTTCGTCTACCACAACGACCGGCGGCTCTTCAAAAACGAACCCGTCGCAAAAGGCATAAGCAGCGTCCGCTGGAATGTCGAAACTGGGAAGATGCTCGACGTCACGGCCTTTCGGGGAGGCGACGTCGCTCAACTGAACTGGGGGCAATGGGACTGGCCTCTAACGCTCTCGACGCCGGAGCGCGCCGTCTTCGAACTGCTCGACGAATTGCCGAACAATGAAAGTTTCGAACAAGTCGATGCTCTGCTTGGCGGCCTCGCCAATCTTCGGCCGGATCGCCTGCAAAAGCTCTTGCAGGATTGTGCGAGCGTGAAGGTCAAACGCCTTTTCTTTTACTTTGCCGACCGCCACCAGCATGCCTGGCTCAAGCGCCTCAGCAAAGAAGGCGTCGATCTGGGCCACGGCAAACGCATGCTCGTGAGAGGTGGCGTCCTCGATCCCACCTATCAGATAACCGTCCCCGGAGACCTCGATGGCGTTCGCTGACGTTTACAAGAAACAGGTCGCGCTCCTGCTGCGCGTTCTTCCGTTCGTCACGGACGAAGAGTGCTTCGCCCTGAAAGGTGGTACCGCGATGAATCTGTTCGTTCGCGATATGCCACGCCTCTCGGTCGATATCGATCTCACCTATGTTCCCGTTGCGCCGCGCGCTGAATCCCTTGCCGACATTGACGCGGCGATGAAGCGCATCGTCGGCAAGATCAAAGAGAAAATCCCCGGCGCGCAGGTCCACGAGACCCAAAAGGAGGGAACCATCGTCAAACTTGTCGTTCGTTCCCAGAACGTCCAGATCAAGATTGAAGTCACGCCCGTACTTCGCGGATGCGTCTTCGAGCCCGTTCTAACCTCGGTGCGCCCCGCCGTTGAGGAAGAGTTTGGGTTTGCAGAGGCTCGCACGGTCTCCTTCGCCGACCTCTATGCCGGAAAAATCGTCGCGGCTTTGGATCGGCAGCATCCACGCGATCTATTCGATGTTCGCGATCTGCTGGCTAATGAAGGCATCACGGATGAGATCCGTAAGGCGTTCATCGTCTACCTACTAAGTCACGATCGTCCGATGTTCGAGGTGCTTGCATCCCCACAGAAGGATATCAGCGACGAATTCCTTCACGGGTTTGAAGGTATGACCGACAAGCCCGTCTCAAAGGACGAACTGATTGCCGCGCGCAAGAAACTCGTTGATGAGATCGTCGGCAAGATGCCGGACGATTATCGAAAATTCCTCGTGTCGTTCGAGCGCGGTCAGCCCGATTGGGATCTTCTTGACGTGCCGGACGCCGCCGATTTGCCGGCCGTCAGGTGGCGCCAGCAGAACCTCGATAAGTTATCGAAGGAAAAACGGGATCAGCTTGTGGATGGTCTCAAAAAGGTACTCGTCGCTTAGCGTTAGACGCTAGGCTTGTTGCCCGGTTGTTGATTCTATCACCTAGCCTTTCGTTCCCATATCCGGATTTCCCGGGCTCAGTTTTTCCGGCCATCACTCCGAGCTGGGCGCAAGATTGACGAGGTCCCGAATGGCCCGGAGCAGAACCGTGGGGTCGTCCAAGCCGCCGCATTTTCAATGGGGGCGAGTCAACAGCAATCTAATTCTCGGCAAATTCGCCGAGATCAGAATAGTCCAGGATCAGAAGTGTTCTTTCAATGCAGGTGATTATCACTTTTGGCTTCCAGTCCTGAACACGGCCGTAAGGGCGACAACGCCCGAGACGGCACGCCTGAAAGAGAGCTGTATCGCTTCATCGCTGTCGGATCCTGCAATCACGCTCAAGGATCCAGAAGCATTCTTGGCCCGTTGCAATCAGCAATTTGAAGCTCTTTCGAAGAGAACGGAGTCAAAATTCGTTCTCTACACTACCATCACATATTCCGGGCCAAGGCTGGTCGATTGGGTAGCGGAGGGGAGTACCCGGGTCTATTGGGGACCCGGTTCGCGCGGGGCCGCTCTGCGTAACATCCGAAAGGCACAGGGCAGCTTGAACATCAGAGGGCGTTCCTGAAGTTGCCGTCAGATGACGATCTCACGCCCATGCTGGTTCACGTCTCGGCTTACGATCCATTTGACGCGTTTGAAAAGGCGAACGACGCGATTGATCGCTTTCGCGGGTTACTAAATCTTCTCATTAATTCGTCCAAGTCCATCAATATTTTCGCGCAACTGTCAGAGCCGCATGCCATGAACCGATTTCGGCGCGGGCCGCTCCATACTATTCACAAGCACGACGGCTCGCTGGCGACCCAAACGTTCTGGTACGAGCATCGGTGGCTTCACAATGCGCCCACCATAAAGTTTAGCGATCCGCCGGATTATCGTCGATCTGTTCAACGATGGTGGGAGAAGCTCCAGAAGAATCCCATGCGGGAATTCATTTCTGACGTGCTCCTACGGTACTGCCGAGCGCTCGACCTCCACGAGGCAGATGCGTCATTTCTTGGTATGTGGCAGGTCCTTGAGAAACTGACGGGTACGGACAAGTATGACCAACTCATTGAACGGATCGCGCGGCTGTTCAAAGATCCTGATGACGCCCGTGAAATCGCAAAGCATCTCAGAATACGAAGAAATCAAGCCGTCCATTCGACGAGCACTGTTAGCAAGGAAGCTGATGTTATTCTCATGCAAACCGAGACTCTCGCGAGTCAGGCGATATTCTTTCTGATTGGGCACGCCGCAAGGTTCAGGACGATTGAGGAGTTCTACGGGTTTCTGGATCTCCCGCTAGACGAGAAAAAACTAAGACGCGAGCAGCGTATCGCGGCCTTTTTTATCGAATACAAAAACCGGCCATAGAAACCCCAAGCCAGAGAGGGGGCCGCATCTCGGTCTGCTTTTGCGGGGAGGTGCTCGCTATGTAGATACTCTCCCGTTTTGATATCTTGTTTGATCTCACCCGCAACAGAATGAGTCGTTCAGAATATTCAAAATGAAATTTCTCGCGAACAGCGCTGATATTCCGCACGATCTCATTCGCTCCGTGAGCGATGGCGACGTCATCTTTCTCTGTGGAGCGGGCGTCTCCTTTGGTGTCGGCTTACCAACCTTTAAGAAGCTGACCGACGACGTCTATACGACCATCGGTGAGAGTCGGACACACGAGCCCGCGGAAACAATAGCTTATGAAAAGGAGGAGTATGACCGGGTGCTTCGCTCCCTTGAGAAGCGCACCCTGCTGCACGGGACTGAGTCGCGCGTTCGTGTCGCGGTTATTCTTAGCGAGCCCTCGCGCGCCAGACCAATGCGTTGTGCGATCTCAATAGCATTGTCTGCAAGCGCTTCCGGCTC
Source organism: Bradyrhizobium sp. UFLA05-109 (assembly GCF_054185165.1). Taxonomy (NCBI): domain Bacteria; kingdom Pseudomonadati; phylum Pseudomonadota; class Alphaproteobacteria; order Hyphomicrobiales; family Nitrobacteraceae; genus Bradyrhizobium; species Bradyrhizobium sp. UFLA05-109. The sequence continues at coordinate 62,624 of NZ_JBBIAR010000016.1, forward strand.
CATATCCACCTCATTGCCGAGACAAAGGCATTCAAACCAATCGTTCTTATAAGTCCTGAACTGATTGAACACTCTGAATAGCAGGCGAAGGTCTGGCCTCGCACTATCGTCACGATCTGCTCGCGTCTCGAGGAATGCGCAATAATCCAGTGCACCCTTGAGAGTGTCGAAAATACCCTCCAAGAGGTCGTCGGCCGAATAGTCGTTGCCGTCGGCTGTCCGGAAGGCGCGAAGGTTCATCAAGTCCGATTCGGGGATCGTGTCGGAATCCGATGGTGGAATGAATGGTTTGGCGAATATGTGGAAGCCGTCTAGTAGCGACAATAGAACCGCAGACCGGCGTATCGGCTCCGAGTGTTGTGCGGACAGGCGATAGGACGCGAGTGCGCTTCGCAAATCATCGAAGATTGCGATGAAGGTGTCGTATGTCCGGCAGAAGTCGGGGGCGCTGGCGCGAAATCGCTCAATGAGCGCGTTCGCTTGCCCCTTCTCAAATTTGAAATGATCTGGCTGAAGCCGCGTATCGTTGATGATTAGGGATCGCATCTCGCGGCGGTCGAGGAACGTATCCAGCGTGAAATTGTAAGTAGTCATCGACCTTCCCGCCGAAATGCTCGCGACGTCTCGTACATCGAGTTGATTTTGAATCACAAGCGCGAAACCCTTGCACATGCGGGCAAAATCGGAACTCGTTACGTGCTTTGTGCGAGTTCACCCCGAACGCATGCGGCTCGCGGGTGTCGATCGTTCAATACGGTTGTAGCTAATCCAATGAGGTTCGCGGCCGCTAAGCCGGCTCAGCCGCTGGGACGCGCTGGATTAACGTCTCGGCATTTTCCGCAGCCAATCCAGGATCGCTCTCACCGCTTGTTCCGCGGTCGCTTTGGCGTCTCGGGCCTCATCGGGACGCAAGTCAGGTGGGCCGCCAGGAAAATCTGACAACATTCGCCCGGCGTGAATGCGCTGCCGTGTGCGGATCAGCAGTTCGACTCGGGCCTTCGTTGGCAGGTCGAGCACCGCAGAAGGGCCACCGGAGGCCGCGCTGGCCACCAGCTTCTCGATCTTCCAAGCTTGAGGATCCCTATCGTATTCGGGCGACTGGAATTGGCCCTTGCTGCGGCCATGCCGGACGACAAAAGTCAGAGCGGCCTCGACAAGAGCGGCCGCAAGCACTGATATTTCGACAGGCGAAAGATTTGGGTCCAGAATTCGAAGCTCCGCGACGGTCTGGGTCCACCACAGCCGAAACGGCCCATAGCCGAGTGTCTCGAGCTCGTCTGCAAAAGCCTCCAGCGGTTCAGCGAAATTTGGGCGCCCGTCAGTTCTTCTCGCTATGACGTCTTTCACAAGGCCATACGCTCGGTCCCGTTGCGGTCTCCGGTGTCGCTGTGGATGAAGCTTCAATTGCTCGCTTGGAAGCTGACGAACGCCGCTTTGGCTCTCGAACCGGACGGCTCCGTCCTTTTCATGAAGCTGACCTGCCATGAGCTGCCAGGTCAGAGCCGCCTGAACATCATGTCGAGGAATTCCCTGAGCCGCCGCTCGCTCCACGAGTACGGAGCGCTCGATGGCAGCTCTGGCGGCCCCTTCCGATCGGACGAGGGCGTTCAGCTGCGACACGATGAAGTCGAAGGCCACGAAATTTCTATAGTCAGGCTCCTCTTGGAAGTAGAACCGCCAGAACTGAAGGTCATGATGGGTAGGAAGCAGGCGTTGAACGCCGAAATAGGCAGTTCCAACATGAGGGAGCGCGTCATTGATTTCGCCATCCTGGTAGCCGGCGCGTCGACTGATCTCCCCCAATTCCTGCACAGACAAGCCCGGCTCGAGAGGAGCAAGCAGAACGCTGCATTCGAGCGCTGCTTTGAGCAAAGCAATGATATCTTGATTCATGAGGATTTGGGTTCCGATGCGATTGGGGGCGGCGAAGCGACCCCTGTAAGTGTATCCATGCCCGCGACGGCTATATCTTGTGAATTAGACGTATGCCGCCGCTGCACCGAGGGAGCCAGCGCCCATGTGCTCAGCTTGACAACGACATCACATCTCTAGATTGTAGGCTGTCTAGGCCTGAATAATCAAAAAGTTTTCTATTACTTCTTTAGGTGCATGATATTGCGGGGTAACCCGGTCGCCGGTCGTCCTGGTCTTGCGAAATGGTTTTTGAATTGAGGAATTCGCATGGTTTCGCCTCTTGAACTCTTGCGCGAGGCAAATCGAGAGTATCCCGCCACCCGGATTGTATGGCCTGCGATTGCCATCGTCGCGGTGCTGGCAATCATCGAGTCATTCCGTATCAGTTGGAATGTCGCCGCCCTTGGCGCAATCGTCATTCTCGTATTGCTCATCCTGTTCTTCATCGTTTCTGCCATCGCGCGGATTCTCGGTCGCGAGCGTCAGGGTTTCGTCATCTTGCGCGTGCCGGTGTTCGTAATCGTATGGGCCTTCACGCTCAGCATTTGCGTGGTGTTGGGGCTTTGCATTAGTTGCTTCTTTTTCCGATGGCCAGGTTCATTTGCAGAACTTGTCACGTTCGGTCAATCGGTCGCTGTCTCCAAATCCGAGAAGCCGACCCAATCGCCTCCGGTCGTCCAGCCGGTACCACGCTCGGACACGCCTCCTGCTTCGCCTTCCGGACAGGGGCCGCAAGTCGATGTGGCGCGTGTCAACGCCTGCCTGAATGCGATCGACAAGGAAAAATTGTCCGTGGCAGAGGTGACGGTTCAATCACGCCAGTGCCTGCAGGCCGGCAAGTGAAGGGAGCACTCAATATGCCGAGGTCACTGCGTCATCGAAGCGCGACAGTTGCAGGCTTGTTGCTCGTCATGGCGCATTCCACGCGCGTTGCCTGGTCAGACGAGATCGATCAATGCATGGCGGATCAGCAAGCAGCGTACGAAAGCCCCCAACAGTTCACCCAGGAAGGGGAAATCACTTGCCCGGCCGGGGATGTCGTAGGTTTTCCGCCCCGTATTCGTCGTGATGACAGGAGTGGTGCGGTGACTTACACCGCGCCAGCGGGAATGATCATTCAAAACCGCTCGCTCGATGCAATCACTGTCGAGAATATAAGCCAGAGTAACGGCAGGTATGGTCAACCGACAATATCGGCGGACAATCGGACGGTTACCGTGCCGATTGCATGTGACGGCAAAGGACCGGGAGAGGGGCGGGCGTGGCAAAACATCCGCATCCGGGGAGTGATCATTCGCCAACCCACAGCCGAGAACTTGAAGACCTGGGCGATCCAATGCGTCAGATGCGTAGCCGAGAAGAACTGCCCCAAACATTGATGCCCCCGAACCAAGGGACCGTGGAGGGCTTAGCTCGCGATCAGAGCAGGTCGAGCGTCGCACTTAGCCGTGCATGGTGGAAAGCAAGCGTTCGCCACGATCGTTAAGTGTCGGAGCGCCCTCGAAGGCAAGAAGGGGAACCGGTCGCGAAACGACCGCGTCATATCGTTGCTTCACCAAGCCCAGTGTTTCAGGGTGTGAGTAGATATAGAAGGTGCCGTTCCGTATCGCCTTAAAAGTGATCTCACTGATCTGCTCGGGGGGGGCGTGCGTGCGGAAGGAATCGTGTTCTGCGTCATCGACCGCGCTGCGATCTGCGATCTTGTCGGGAGCGAATTGGTCATGCCGCAGGCGGCTTGAAGGTGCTTATGGCCTTCTGCAGACTGATGGTCTGGCGGATCAGCTCGTCGAGTAGCCTTTCGTCGACTTCGGTGCGACCTTCATACTCAGCCAGATTGCGCTCGCTATGGCTCTTGCTAAAAATGCGCCGGCCATGGGGTCCAAGCCTGCGACCGTATGGGTAAGTGCTTGGAAAACGATATAGCGATTTTCCGAACGGTAACCGTGCAGCCGCAGAGCGGCAAGAGCGAGACCATGCGCAGCGCCGTAGGCAAGTCGAACCGGCTTTCAGCGGAAAGGGTTTCATTCTGCGCGTCGGCTGGCTCAGTTGCGAAAGGCAGCGATACGGGCGCGCAGTGACATCGATATCATGATCATCGGCGACGATCTAACATACGCCGACTTGTATGCATAGACGAATGCAACTTTGATCCTATCTCCGTGGGGCCTGAGTGATTGCTTCAACGGCTCAATCAGCCCGACAGTCTTTAAGACGTGCCGTGCAATTCTTCAAAGATGGGCGATGCACGATTGGCTCGGTAATGCTTTTGATTGCCGATCCGCTCGGCGGAGATCAGCCCCGTTTGTTCAAGGTGCGCCAATTCGCGTTCGACTGCGCCTCTGCCAGAACGGACGCTCCGAAAGATTTCCGATGTATAGAAGCTGCGCTGAGGATTGCTAAAGATGAGCCCCAGCACGCGCTGCTGCACGTTGGAAAATAGCGCACTCGCCGGACTCAGATTTTACGTCATATTATCCCCGTTTTGGGTACTATACACCCCAAATTGGGTACAATCCATTACGATTTAAAAACGAACGCCTTCTCAGATAGATAGCTGAACTAGCGTCGGTCTGACACATTGCGTTTGTCCTCACTATGTTCATATGGGCTGGTTCGCCAAACCGGCGCAACTCGGGGAGGCTACAACCTTCTATCGTTCGCCGCCTTGCGGCGTCTTGAGTAGTCACGCAATTTCTAAGGGCGGCATACGTGCAGCTCGTGCGGTGATTGCCAACAATAGGCATCGCCTCGCTGTTTCTCCTACCGTCCTGGTTTGTGGACAGATGTCGTAGGCAGGCGCCAGCATTAAGATCTTTCCCGTTCCAGAACGCCGCGTGGTCGCGGCATAATCGTCCGTGTTGGCGCAAGGATGTAGAACACCATCGGGCCGTACAACTCGAGTAGCGTCTCCCTGGGCGAGGCGAACCGGTGGCGGACATCGTTCGTCCGCTCTCCTCGATGATTGTTTCCGATGGATGATCAAACATGAAAATGCGCTCCGTGGAGCGATGACGTGTCAAGGTGCACGTCGCGCCGCGTTTGATGTCATCATCGGACATGGCGTCAGGTGGCCAGCACGGCGGGACAACGGCATCTGTTTTGTTTGCGACAGCTAGTCATACTATTTGAGCCCTCCTCGTGACTTCAGTGTTGAGTTGCAGCATGCCGACCTCAGTAGCCAGTTAAACGGCCTGCTCCAGCATACAGGCGAAATCGCCGGGACCAGTGATCGTAGTTCGGAAATGCACTGCCTCGAGAGGCCGCATGGCGGGGATTTTAGAAAAGTTCATGGGACGATTAGAAGGGCTGATCCTGACTGTTAGGTAAAGAGCGGAGGTCCTATCGGCGAATAGGAGGGACGTTGGCTGACGATCGTGAGCTTTGCGACAAGCTCGTAGGCATTCAGCCAGTGCGAGTTCTCATTCGCGCAATAAACGTCGCGTCTGATGAAGAATTACAAAATCGGATTATCTCAACCGTCGGAAAAATAGTTCGTCTTCGACTCGCGCAGTCGAGGCTTCTCTGAGACGATAGTCGTGCAATGATGGCAACCGGGACGCTCATGATGTGCAACAACTTCGTCGACCAGTTGAGTGATTTGACCAAGCCCACAGCTGGTCGATGCTGTTGCGCGTACCTGTGTTGAAGCGACAGAAATGCGCGCGCTCACGGATCGTATCTGAGACGGCTGTAGCGCTTCTCAATCAATAGCTTAAACGACGACTTTGACTAGCACGTGAGCCGTGCCCGTCTCGATGGGCGTGATGGCACAACGCTGCCTGATTCAGGTCGTCGCTCTTATCCACGTAAACTCGATTCTCGAGGGACAAACAGCATGACTGCGAGCAACAATCCGATCAAATTCGCTTACTGGGTGCCGAACGTATCTGGCGGCCTCGTGATTTCTTCGATCGAGCAGCGCACCAGCTGGCACATTGATTACAATCGCAAACTTGCTCAGATCGCCGAGAAGGCTGGTTTCGACTATGCGCTGAGTCAGATCCGATTCACCGCAGGTTATGGCGCCGACAAGCAGCACGAGTCCGTCAGCTTCTCTCACGCGCTCCTTGCCGCGACGGAAAAGCTCAAGGTTATCGCCGCTCTCCTTCCCGGGCCTTGGAACCCGGCGCTGGCCGCAAAGCAGATCGCGACTATCAGCCAGCTCACCAATGCGCGTGTCGCGGTCAACGTCGTCTCGGGCTGGTTCCGCGGCGAATTCCATGCGATCGGCGAGCCCTGGCTGGACCATGACGAGCGCTACCGCCGCTCGGAGGAGTTCATCACTGCGCTGCGTGGGATCTGGACCGAGGAAACTTTCACTCTGAAAGGCGACTTCTATCGGTTCAACGACTATTCGCTCAAGCCAAAGCCGCTCGATCCGTTGCCGGAGATCTTTCAGGGGGGCTCTTCGCGGGCCGCCCGCGACATGGCTGCCCGTGTGTCCGACTGGTATTTCACCAATGGCAATACGCCGGACGGCCTGAAGGCCCAGGTTGACGACATCAGGACCAAGGAAAAGGCCTTCGGCAAAAGCTGGCGCACCAAGATTGGAATCAATGCCTTCGGTGTCGTCCGGCAAACAGAAGACGAAGCCAAGGAGGTCTTGCAGGAGATTATCGATAAGGCAATCCCAGATGCGGTTCGCGGATTCCACCACGAGGTCCAGAATGCCGGCAATGCCAGCCCCGAGCGCGAGGGCAATTGGGCTAAATCCACCTTCCAGGACCTCGTTCAATACAATGATGGCTTCCGCTCGAACCTGATCGGAACCCCAGAACAGGTCGCCGAACGCATTATCGAGCTCAAGGGCGCTGGTGCCGATCTGATCCTGCTCGGATTCCTTCATTTCCAGGAAGAGGTCGAATATTTCGGCAAACATGTGATCCCGCTCGTTCGCCAGCTCGAGGCGAGCGCGCCCGTGCAGGCGCAAGCGGCCGAATAGTCGAGTCCGTTAAGGGAGGGGGCCAAGTGGCGGGGATTGCGAGGGGAGCGGCTGCGCTTTGTCTGGAGGAAGATTCTGCCGGCGAACATGTCCGTCACTCGAGGCCAGAGCGCGGCGCAGTGATTGTGAGTCGGGCGGAACCTTCTACGCTCGCACGTCCGGTCCTCGGACTTTCGAACATCTCGCTGAGCTTTGGCGGTGTCGCTGCACTGCGCGATATTGATTTGCAGGTCGCGCGGGGCGAAATCCTGGCGGTCATTGGGCCGAACGGTGCCGGCAAGAGTTCGCTGCTCAACGTCGTCAGCGGACTCTACCGGCCCGATGAAGGCGAGGTGCGGTTCGGCGAGCATTCCTTCCGTGAGGTGCCGACGTCCAAGCTCGCCGCCTATGGTGTGGCGCGGACGTTTCAGAATCTCGCTTTGTTCAAGGGACTTTCGGCCTTCGACAATGTGCTCATGGGGCTTACGCACCGTGTGAGGTCGGGCTTTCTGCGGCAGATCCTCGGCTCGCCGCTTTCGCGGCGGATCGAGGCGAAGAACCGTTCGGCGGCGAAGGAGATCATCGACTTCCTCCATCTTGATCGCGTTCAGGACAGTCTAGCCGGAACGCTGCCTTATGGCGTGCAGAAGCGTGTCGAGCTTGCGCGGGCGCTGGTGGGCCGGCCAAGGCTCCTGCTGCTGGACGAGCCATTCGCGGGTGTGACCCAGGCCGAAAAGCACGAGCTATCGCAGCATGTGGGCAACGCCCGCGACAGCTTTGGCGCGGCGGTTGTCCTGATCGAGCACGATATTGGCGTCGTCATGGGGCTGTCCGACCGTGTCGCCGTGCTCGACCACGGACGAAAGATCGCCGACGGCACGCCTGAGGAAGTCCGAGCCGATTCGGCCGTGATCGATGCCTATCTCGGCGTCGACCACGAGAATCATGCGGAGCTTGCGGTTTGATGTTCGACTATCAGTTCTTCGTTGAGGTGCTGATCGCTGGCCTGCTGTCGGGGGTGATGTACTCCCTCGTCGCGATCGGCTTTGTGCTGATCTACAAAACCTCCGGCGTACTCAACTTCGCCCAAGGCGCGATGCTGCTATTTGCGGCGCTGACTTTCGTCAGCCTGGTTGAGCGCGGCGCGTCGTTTGCCGTTGGCCTCGCGGCAACATTGGCGATCATGATCGCGCTGGGCATCACGATCGAGCGTGCGGTGCTGCGGCCGCTGGTCAACCAGCCGCCGATCACGCTGTTCATGGCGACGCTAGGGGTCTCCTACGTGATCGAAGGCGCCGCACAGCTCCTCTGGGGCACCCAAGTGCATGGGCTCGACATCGGAATAAGTGACACCCCGTTCGAAGTCGCCGGCGTGCTGGTCAGCCGGTTCGATCTGTTCGCGGCAGCGCTCGCCGGAAGTCTGGTCGCCCTGTTTGCGCTTTTCTTTCGCTACACCCGCACCGGACTGTCGTTCCGGGCCGTCGCTGACGATCAGTTTGCAGCGCTTGCAGTCGGCCTGCAGTTGCCGCGCGTTTGGGCCGCAGTTTGGGCGGTGGCCGGGATCGTGGCCCTGGTCGGTGGGCTATTGTGGGGCGCACGGCTCGGCGTGCAGTTCTCTCTGTCGCTGGTCGTGTTGAAGGCGCTGCCGGTGCTCGTGCTCGGCGGCTTCGATTCCATCCTGGGGGCGATCGTCGGCGGGCTTCTGGTTGGAGCAATCGAGAAATTGGCCGAGGTCTATGTCGGGCCCTCCTTGGGAGGCGGCATCGAGACCTGGGCAGCCTATGTCGTGGCACTTTCGCTGCTCTTGATCCGGCCGTCAGGCCTGTTCGGGCGGAAATTGGTGGCGAGGGTACTAGGTCATGGCGATTTCCCTCCCCAGCCAATCGCGCTGGCCGTCGGCCGAGGCTGTCTGGGGCGCGATTGTCTTGGTGGTCGCTTATGGTGTGGTTCCGTTAGTTGGATCGGACTATCTGCTCGATGCAGTGCTCACGCCATTCCTCGTGCTGGCTCTGGCCGCTGTAGGACTGAACGTTCTCACCGGATATGCCGGACAGGTCTCGCTCGGCTCGGCCGCCTTCCTCGCGGTTGGCGCCTACGCCGCCTACAACCTTCACCTCCGTATCCCGAGCTTGCCCCTGCTGATCGATCTGGTGCTGGCGGGCGCCATCGCTGCTGCCGTTGGGACACTGTTCGGGTTGCCCAGTCTGCGCCTCCGAGGCTTCTATCTGGCTGTCTCGACCCTCGCTGCGCAGTTCTTCGTACAGTGGGCGCTCACCAAGTTCGGCTGGTACTCTAACGACAATCCGTCCGGCGTGATCGATGCGCCCGTACTGAGGATCGCGGGCCTCTCTTTTACAAGCGCGGCGGAGCGGTATGTCTTCTCGCTGACGATCGTGGTCATCTTGACCTTGCTGACACTGCGATTGCTGCGATCCCAGTCGGGCCGCAACTTCATCGCGGTGCGCGACCATGAGATCGCAGCCAAGGTGATCGGCGTGCCGCTGCTGCGAACCAAGCTGCTGGCCTTCGGCATCTCCTCGTTCCTCATTGGCGTTGCCGGCGTGCTCTGGGCCTTTGCGTATCTGCGTACAGTCGAGCCGGCCGGCCTCAATCTCGACCGCTCATTCCAGATCTTGTTCATCATCATTATTGGCGGGCTGGCCTCGCTGCGCGGCTCATTCATCGGTGCGGCCTTTATCGTCGTATTCCCCCTTCTCTTGTCCCGTATCGGTGCAGCATTGCTGGGCAACGTGTTTGATTCGGGCGTGTTGGAGATGAGCCAGCGTATCGTCATCGGGGCGCTCATCATTGCTATTCTGATCACAGAGCCGCGCGGGCTGGTCGCTCTATGGGATCGCGCCTGGCTCGCAGTTCGGCCCGCCGGACGCCCGGAAATCCCGACTTGATGTCTGATCAACCAAGGGGACCTTGCAATGAAGATATTCGGACGATTGAAGCTAACGATGGCGGCGGCACTGGCTGCCGGCCTCGCCAGTACGTTCGCGGCGCACGCCGACGAACAGTTCTTTCCATTGCAAAGCTACCGGGTTGGTCCTTATGCGGCCGGCGGCACCGGCTTCTTCGGTGGTTTCATCGACTACCTCAATCTGGTCAACATCCGCGACGGTGGAGTTGGCGGCGTAAAATTGACCTGGGATGAGGGCGAGACCCAATACGAGGTCGAGCGTGGCGTAGAGGTCTATGCGCGGCTGAAGAACCGTCCCGGCATCGCTGCCTGGAATCCACTGTCGGTCGGCATCGCCTATGCCATGATCGACCGTATCAGCAAGGACAGGGTGCCGCTGATTACGATCAATCATGGACGCACCGACTCGACCGATGGCCGGGTGTTTCCTTACGTTTTTCCGCTGCTGCTCAATCCCTACAGCGAGACCTCGGGAATCGTGAACTACATCGCGTCGAGAGAGGGCGGCCCGGACAAGTTGAACGGCAAGAAGATCGTCGTGCTCTATCATGGCTCACCCTATGGCAAGGAGACGATCCCGATCTATAAGCTGCTCGCGGACAAGTACGGCTTTGGCCTGGAGCAGATCGAGGTCCCGCATCCCGGCAACGAGCAGCAATCGCAGTGGTTGTCGATCCGACGGTCAAAGCCGGACTATGTGGTCCTGCGCGGCTGGGGCGTGATGAATCCCGTGGCCTTGAAGACCGCACAAAAGGTCGGCTTCCCAGCCGACCACATTATCGGCAATGTCTGGTCCAATTCCGAGGAAGACGTCATTCCTGCTGGTGATGCAGCCAAGGGCTATATCGCGACTACGACCCAGGCGTCTGGCGCCGAATATCCCGTGCTGCAGGAGGTGATCAAAACCGTCTACGGCGCGAACAAGGGCAATCTCGACGACAAGAAGCGGATCGGTAGCGTCTATCACAATCTCGGGATTGTAAATGGCATCCTCAATGTCGAAGCTGTCCGGATCGCACAGGCCAAGTTCGGCAAGCGCACCCTGACGGGCGACGAGGTTCGCTGGGGCTTTGAGCACCTCCAGCTGGATCCGGCGCGGGTGGAAGCACTTGGCGCGAAAGGACTGTTTCATTCGATCAACGTCACCTGGGACAATCATGAGGGCGACGGCCGTGTCACGTTTCAACAATGGGACGGCGGCAAGTGGAAGGTGGTCTCGGATTGGATCGCACCAGACTGGGCGTTCCTCCGGCCGATCATCGAGAAGTCATCGGCGACCTATGCCAAAGAGCATGGCATCAAGATCCGTACCTCCGGTGATGATCCGGTGAGCCAGTAGTGAAGGGATAGGCGGTACCTTTCGAAGGCGTCAGCTCACGAACGGTACCGCCTTGGGATGGATGGACCCGGCATGAGTGACATTCTGCTTTCAGTCGAGGGGCTTGAGGCGACCTACAATCACGCCATCCGTGCCGTGAACGAGGTATCGTTCGCGGTTCGGCGCGGCGAGATCGTCGCTCTCCTCGGCGCCAACGGTGCGGGCAAATCGACAACGCTTCAGGCGATCTCGGGCCTTCTACCGGCGCGGCGCGGTCAGGTGGCTGCCGGGCGGATCGCTTTTGAAGGCCGCGACATCTTATCTGCCTCGCCCGCCAAATTGGTCCGATTGGGAATCGTTCCCGTGCTCGAGGGGCGGCATTGCTTCCTATCGCTGACCGTCGAAGAGAACCTTATTACGGGTGCTATTGGCCGAGACGCCAAGTCCCGCGTGATCCGCAACGCTCTGGAGGAGATCTACGAGCTCTTCCCGCGACTGAAGCATCATCGCAGGTCTGTCTCTGGGCTGACTTCGGGCGGGGAGCAGCAGATGACGGCGATCGGCCGCGCTCTGATGTCGCGGCCGCGGCTGTTGCTGCTCGATGAACCGTCGATGGGACTTGCCCCGCTTGTCGCTGAGGACATTTTCCGAGCCCTGAAGCAGCTCAACAGAGAGCAGGGCCTCTCGATTCTGGTAGCTGAACAAAATTTGACGGTAGCGCTACGCGTTTCCGACCACGCGGTCGTCCTCGAGAACGGCCATAGCGTCCTGTCCGGCGCATCAGTCACGTTGCGCAACCGCGACAATATCAGGGCGTTTTACCTCGGTGGTTCACCGCAAACTGACTTCAGAAAAAACGTGCTGACGCACGCGGTTGCTTGAATTCGCAAGTAAAGGAGAGACTGAGAATGGCTTCAGCCAAGCCGGCGCACAATTTCAGCCAACAGCCTTATTCTCGGCTGGATGCCGCCATCGATGCGACCGTAAGGGTCAATGCCGATCGTAATGACCTGGAAAGCCGCTTTCCCAAAGAGAATCTGGAGGCGTTGGCGGAAGCGGGCTGGACCGGCATCCTGAATGAAACTCGGTTTGGCGGCCTTGGTCTCGGTCATGTTGATTTTGGCGAGGCTGCCTATCGTATTGGCCAGGTTGATGCATCGACAGGCCTCGTCTACGTCATGCACGTCGGCGCGGCTCAGACCATCAATCTATTTGGCAACGACGACCAGAAGGAGCGCTGGCTCAAGGCGAAGAACGGTTCCCTGCTGGGTACATATTCGACCAGTGAACGCGCGACGGGGGGACACTGGTGGTATAATCTGTCGGAGGCATCTCGCGACGGTGACGACTATCTGCTCGATGCCAAGAAATCATTCACAACGAGCTCCGGTCAGGCCGACTTCTATGTCGTGCAGACACGCACGCCCGGCGCCAAGGATCAGGCCGACATTGTCTTCTTTATCGTGGACGGCAAGTCTCCCGGGATCGAATCGAAGCCTTGGAATGCTCTCGGCGTACGTGCCAATCACTCGGGGCCCATCCAGTACACCAGCGTGCGGGTACCCCAACGGGACCGGCTCGGCGCAGAAGGACAGGGGAAGGAAATCATCTACAACGGTGTCTCGCCCGTCTATCTGATCGGGCTCGGCGCAGTCTGGGAAGGTTTGGCGAGGGGCGTGTTGAATGCGGCTGTCAAGCACACCTCAAGTTTCGTCCATAAGGACCGAAACAAGAGAGTTGCGGACTATCAGGCCATCCGACAGGAGCTCGGTGCGGCCAAGGTGCTCGTCGAATCGTTGCGGCCGTGGCGCATCGAACTGGCAGCAAGGCTGGATGAACTCTGGCGCGCCGGCAAGCCGCAGAGCGAAATCCTGATCCCGCTGACCGAGTTCAAGGTGCACGCCGCCGAGGTCGCGAACAAGGTTGCCGCCGCTGCACTGACGGTGACGGGAGGTTACGGCTATCACCGAGGGCCGATCGAGCGCTCCTTCCGCGACGCACGTGCTGCCATCGCAATGGGGCCGTCCAACATCATCGCTCGGGACTGGATTGGCAAATCGCTGGTCGGCCTGCCGCTCGAGCTGTTCTACGAAGGGGGAGAATAGTCCGATCTTCGCAAGGGCAGATCGAAACCCCGTTCATGCCCTGGGGAATGAGGCGATCACGCTCAAGGTAGTGAACGGCACGTCACGGCTCCGGCCGGCCAGGCGACGAACAGACGTTGGGAGTTCTTCATGAACGCACGAGTTGAACGGGCTGGCCGATCCGGGCCGGGATCGGAATTCAGCGTTGTACCGAAAGCGCAGATCATCAGGTCAGATGCCGAAGCCATCGACATCGCGCACAAAGTGGCCGCCGAACTTGCAGTCGAAGCTCCAGCGCGCGATCGCGAGCGGCGTCAGCCGGTAGCCGAGCTTGATCGCTTTTCGTCAAGCGGTCTTTGGGGCATCACCGTACCGAAATCTTATGGCGGGGCAGGCGTCTCCTTCGTGAACGTTGGAGAAGTGGTCAAGATCATCTCGGCCGCCGATCCCTCACTTGGTCAAATTCCACAAAGTCATCTGCGAGTCCTGGACCTACTGCGACTGACCGGCTCAGAAGAGCAGAAAAACTTCTGGTTCAGTAAAGCCTTGCAAGGTTACCGCTTCGGTAACGCGGTCTCGGAACTCAAAAGCAAGCATGCCGGAAGTTTCGAGACAACGATGACCCCTGATGGCGACGACGGATATCGTATCAACGGTCAGAAGTTCTATGCGACCGGAGCCCTCTTTGCCCATTATATTGCGATTGCTGCAACTGGGGACAACGGAAAAGCGCATATTGCGATCACGCCTCGGGATGCGGAAGGACTTAGCGTCATTGATGATTGGTCCAGCTTTGGCCAGAGGACGACTGCAAGCGGCAGCGTCGTCATACGCAACCTTCGTGTACCCTTATTGGCAATATTACCCTCGTACGCCGCATATGACGTCCCGACTGCGAACGGACCGCTTGCCCAATTCGTCCACGCCGCGATCGATGCGGGCATCGCCAAGGGCGCGCTTAATGACACCGTTGCCTTTGTACGCCAGTATGCACGACCATGGATCGATAGCGGTCAAAACTATGGTCACGACGACCACTTCACTATCGCACAAATTGGAGATCTCAGCATCAAGCTGCATGCGGCCGAAGCCCTGCTTGAGCGAGCGGGCCATGCCTTAGATGTTGCTGTCGCGGAGCCCAAGGATAGAACGGTCGACGAGGCATCCATTGCCGTTTCAATTGCCAAGGTGGCGACGACGGAGATCGCGATTTCGGCAGCAAACAAACTACACGAGCTTGGTGGTGCGCGATCGACGCTTGCGCAATATAACCTTGATCGTCACTGGCGCAATGCGCGCACCCATACGCTGCATGACCCGGTGCGCTGGAAATACTTTCATGTCGGAAATTACGTGCTGAATGGCGTAAGTCCACCGCGCCATCCCTGGAATTGAGAATGTCCTTTGTGGTCGCGTGCAACGGACACAAACGGTCAAGGTAGCTCAGCTCTTATGTGCCCGAGATCCGCTCGAATCCGACAGGCCCACGAGCTCGCCCGTCCGTCGACGTGCAGATATGTGCAAACATCGCGAGCAACCTGCCGATTTGATACCTTAAGCGCCAGGCGGATCACAGCATAAGAACTGCCCGGCGCGATGGTCGCACTAACTCTCATCTCGCGAGCACGCCCGCTAGCGACGTCGCGAGCGGCTTCGACGCTCAGCCTGTCGGCGTCTGATCGGGGGAAGTGCGGTAGTCAACATGCAGGAGTCATAGTTCGGCTTAACCTCTGTCAGGAACCTTTCATGCGCGATGACAAAGCGGTTGGTTTTGCCAGAAGCAGAAGTCGACAAGTGTCCGGCGGAATCCGTCGAAAACGAGCGACTACTCGCCGAATTTGTGCGTCGACGCGCGATTCATTGCATCAATCGACGTCAATAAAGCATTACTTTGCAGGCTAGGCAGGGCGATATTGGGTCGGCGAGTAAAGCGACGCAGGTGCCGAGCTCGGGTTGGCGCAGCGGCATAGGAGAAGAACATGGCGAGCCATTTCTACCGTCTCCGTATGAGCACGTATGCCGAGACGTTGTTTCGGTGCAGCCAGCGCGACCTGCAGCGAAGGCTTTGGCTGCAATACAACCTGATGCGGCTCGGGAACGAATTGACGGCACAGGTTCGGCGCGGCGGACCAGCAAGTCCGGGATGCAAGCGATGCGGCCGAGGCGGTCACCAGCTGAATTGACTTCATCAGAAGCGGCACGGAAATCTTTCTTGCTGCGGCACGCCCGTGGAATTTCCTTCGCTCATCGGGCAATCAGCCCCGTCGCATGCGGTCGCGGAGTGCGCGCGGTCCTCGATAAAGTCTGCTAGAAGAGAAGCAGGGAACCGAGGTCCGCACGCACGTTACCTCATCGATCGTGGAGGCCTCCACCGGTCGCCAGGCCACCGCCCAAGGTGCGCTACGCGCTTTCTGAGGCAGCAGACTATTCTCGCGACGGACCGATAACGTTGTCGCTTGACGCTCCTACTCTATCGAGTTGAGGTTCGGGGTCGAGCGAGCGGCCAGATGGCCAAGCTAGCTTTGCTGCCACAGAGCAGCGTTTTGCGCTGTTCTACTCCAGTGAGCCAGAGTGTCACCACTATCAAAAACGCTTGGCGATACAGGCGCCGGCTATGGATCGCGCGGCCTAGCAACATGGACGTCGCACACTGCGGATGGTCTTGATGCTCAGTGGGAACTCTGGCTAAATCGCGCGCGTTCAACTTGGAGTTACTGTGGTGGCAATAGGTACTGTGAAATGGTTCAGCGCAACTAAGGGGTACGGCTTTATCAAGCCAGATGATGGCGGCCCTGATGTCTTCGTGCACATTCGTGCCGTTGAAAGGGCCGGCTATAGCGAACTGGCGGAGGGCGCAAAGATTAGCTACGAGATAACGACTGGCCGTTCTGGCAAAGCGTCCGCCGAAAATCTCCGACTTGGATAGTCCTTCCTCGCGCAAACAAAAATCAGCCAACCATCGTTCTGGCTCCGCCTCCGGCTTGTCCGCGAGGCGTAGGTTCGGCCTCAGCATATCCCCCCGGAGCCGCTGAGGCCGTTCTCTTGTCTGGCACGGTAGTTTCCTCGAGCCACGAATAGCGCGGCTAGTCGTGGGGGCGTTGGATGATACCTTGAAGAAGTCTGAGCGCTGCTTTGGCTTAAATGTCAGCTCGCTGCTTGGAACTCCCATCCAGAATGGCTTTTCCTGCTCTATTGCCAGCTCACGAACCAAGTCCGCTTTCACCGTGGCGCTGGCGCCCGGTCGCCGACAATTCATAGACTGCGAGCAGCAGACACCTGATGCTATTCGGATGAAAAGCTGCGTGGTTCCGGCGATAGCGAACAGAATTTCGGCGGTATATCCCCCTAAACCATGAAGTTTCGTCTGAGTTGCCGGCTAGTGTTTGTGCATATGGGTCCAAGCTGGCGCTGAAGAATCGGCTTCCCTAAAATGGGGGCTGGATCAATTGCTGTTCTCGATTGTTTTGATGCATCATGTTGCCTGAGTTCATTTTCCATCACACAAGAGGGTTACGTATTTTTCGGCCGAAATGAACGGCAACCGTGATTGGCGACACCGAGAACTGCCGAAAACAACAAGATGCCAGATGCAAATGAATGAAAAAATCGATCGATCCGTTAGTGACTTCATCTGGAATATCGTCGAGGTGCATTCCATTCTCGAGGAAATCCACAAGAGTTGGGCTCAGCTATTAGGCATAACCGAGCCGCAGTGGTTGATCTTGATGGCCATCGACGAACTCGACGAAGGTGGAGGGATCTCGGGAATTGCGGTTGCCAACAAGCTTCGTATCCATCCCGCCTTCGTCAGCCATCAAACAAAGCGACTCGAACAACTGGAGCTCCTTGCCCGCGTGACCTCACCTGATGATGCGAGATGCCTGCGGATATCGCTGACTGAAAAGGCGCAGGCGGAAATCAGGAAGCTGTCGATCAAAAGGCAAGCCCTTAACGCTGCAATGCTTGACGGGCTCGATGAGGAATCTCTTCACTACGTCAACAAACGGCTAACCTTGCTTGCCAAGAACAGCCGCTTGGCATCTCAAAAACTAAGTATCGGAATATTGTAGGTCTAAATGACGCAATCTTAAGCATCAGATCCTGCTTGCTGGCACCGTACGGGCTCTCCTTGGCGTCATCTTCTGGAGGCCGCCATGGTCTCGGATAGGGAGGCCGTCGGCTCCGCCGCGCCAATCGGGCACTTAAGACCTCCGAGTCTTGTCATCCGCGCCATTGACCGCAGAATTGTGCACAACGGCGACAGCGGCGTTCGCAAAACTGCCCGCGCAACGCTGATGTTCTAAGGGATCGACCATCTGCTTCAACGCGTTGGCTCGACTGATGCGCCTCTGCAGAAACGACGAACGTCAGACTTTTCGGGCTGAAAGGCCTCAACGAGAACTGGTACGGCGCTCGCAGGATCGCTGTTGCCACATACGAAAACATCAGCGGCTGCGTAGGACCTTTCAGGCCAGGTATGTAAGGTGATGTGCGATTCAGCTAACAAAGCTATTGCGGAGACGCCGTGACCCGGAGAAAACTCATGAACATGAAGGTGGAGTAGTGTCGCACTCGCCGCGCGGACGGCTTTCCGGATTGCGTCTTCCGCAATGATCGGGTCGTCAAGGTTCTTCGCTCCCCATAGATCGATGAGCATATGCGTCCCACCGGAGGACAGAGCCGGTGAGGTTTCCTTCTCTCTATCTGTAGTCATTGAAGAATCTCCATTGAATTATCGGCCCATCGGGCTGAGCTATTCGGGATTTAGATGACGAGGTGATCAGGCGCGCTCGGCACTTGGACGATTTCAATGCCGTCATTGAACCCGCCGAGTGCAACCTCCGGCGCCTGTTTGTGCTTTAAGCCGCCGCCAGGTCCCGTATGCCGGGATCACCAGCTCGAGCACCATCGGCCCGACGGTGGTTGGCAAGGAGCCCTTTGTCCGCATGCGCCTGTATTGCCCGGTGGCGAACACGCTCTCGATGGAATTGGTGGAGAGCGAGAGATCCCTGTTCGGGGTGCGTCACGATCCAATCGTTGTCGCTCCCCAAGAACGAACTCCAGATCGCATCAAACACTCCGCGGCCCTATCCCTATCCACAACCGAGCGCCTTCGAGCCAGCATCGGTGATGGCGCCGCTCAAGCAAGCAACGTGCCGCTTGGAAATTGCGGGGGCACCAGTTGCTTCCTACTGGGTGCATGCGTCAGCTTATGGACAATGGTCTCAAAGCGCACAATCGGTCTGTAGCGAAGCGTACGACGGTAGGCTGCGCTGATCGCATTCCGCGCCGCGGGCGACCTGCAGGCCGGCTGGGGCCAAGCCTTCTTTCATGACGACAAAACCAAACCATAGCCCGCGCGCCTACAAATGCAGCAAATCATAAGCCGGAACCGACTCTCTGGACGCGTTGATTGTCAGGTTCATGCCGACTAGCGCGTGTCTACTACAAGATCCGGTAGATGCCACCGCCAAGTTGAGGCCCTAGCGTTCGGAATGTCTCTGCCGATCATCGAGCAAATAGTGACTGCAACGAACGAGAAGCTAGCAAGAAGGCAAAACGGTACACGATGACTGGCAGAACCAGCGTGGCTAAGCTCCGCACACCCCATTCACGACCCTCGATGTTCTGGTTGAAGGGGCGCAGAGGGTGACGAATGGCGGCCGGCGTAAGCCTACGGACAATCGCTCGAGTAAAAATCGGCTTGTGGAAGGTCAACCGATTGACACGATCACGGTGATCGATCGACTTGCAAGCTCGGATCCGGAGAGGATTGCGCTCAGGTACGGCGCAGACGCACTGACCTACAAGGCGCTCCGATCAAGATCGGATGCCCTCGCGAGGACGTTACGAGCGAAGGCGGCTCATGGCGCGGTGGTCGGCTATTTGGGTGAGCGAGACCTCGACTGGGCGACGGCGGTGGTCGCAGTTTTGAAGGCTGGATCAACCTACCTGCCGCTCGATCCATCGTTACCGGTTTCCCGTACATCATTCATGATTGAGCAGAGTAGCTGCGCTCTGATTGTTGGCCCCGACCAGCCGGAGTCGTTCAACCTATTTCAGGCGAGCAGCAAGGCCCCCACGCAATTCGTGACGATAGAGGCGGCGTTGCGCGAGGGCCAGCCTTCGTCGCTTGTGCCATCATCGAGCGAGGATGGACTTGCCTACATTCTGTTTACGTCTGGTTCGACGGGCAAGCCCAAGGGCGCAATGATTGAGCGCGCGGCCCTAAACAATCATTTGGTGGCAAAGATTGACGCTTTAACTCTCACTCGGACTGACTGCGTCGCGCAGACAGCGTCGCACTGCTTTGACATCTCGCTGTGGCAGCTTCTCGCGGGACTCTGCGTCGGAAGCTGTATCGCGATCATCGATGATACGACACTGAAGTCGCCGGTATCTCTTCTCCAAGCCCTTCAACAATACGGCGTGACGGTTGTTCAATTCGTGCCGTCGATGCTTTCGGTATTTGTTGAATATCTGCAGTCGCTTGCCGCCGCTGAGCGAGCTCTGGAAAGTTTGCGGCGCATTTCGACGGTCGGAGAACCGCTAACACCTGGCCTAGCCCGCGCGTGGCTTGCCTTATATCCCGCGGTTCCCATTCTCAATCACTACGGGCCGACGGAGTGCGCGGATGGCGTTACGCATCATCTGGTTTCCGTCCCGCCCGCGCTGGCTGACGCTTATGTCCCAATCGGTAAAGCGATTTCTAAACTTGAAGTTTATGTCGCGGACGGACCACGCCTGTGCAACACCGGAGAGGTCGGCGAAATCTGTGTTAGCGGCGTTGGTGTCGCTGCCGGTTACGTCAACGATGATGACCGCACCAAGGATGCCTTTGGGTCGAACCCATTCTCGAACGATCCTTCCTTCCAGCGCCTATACCGGACAGGTGATCTCGGGCGAGTTCGTTCCGACGGCCTCTTGGAATGTCTCGGTCGGCGGGACCGCCAGGTCAAAATTCGCGGGCACAGAATTGAGCTGGGAGAAATCGAGGCCCGCCTTTCCGCTCATCGATTGGTGCGTGGCGTCGTTGTGGTCGCCTCGGCCTGCGCAGGCGTAAAGCTGACGGCGAGAGACATATCCAGGGGCGAGAGGGAAACTGGATCGAGTCGACTCATCGCGTATGTGTCAGCCCCGCCAGAAGCAGGGGAGGACGAGCTTCGGACCTTCCTCGCCGAAGCACTTCCCACTTACATGCTCCCAGAAAGAATCATCCGCGTCGAGGGTATTCCACTTAACAGAAACGGAAAGGTCGATTTTGCGGCCTTGCCGGACCCGACCGCCGTTCGCCCTCTCTTGCCGACTCCATACGAGGAGCCGCAAACAGAGCTCGAAGCTCAGCTGTGTCAAATTTGGTCCGGCATTCTGCGTATTGAGCACATTGGCGTGAATGACGAGTTCATAAGCCTAGGCGGAGACTCGCTTCGGGCAATGCTCATATTGGGCCAGTTGCAGACCCTGCTCGGAGTAAGAACGGATTTCAGGTCGGTTCTGAATGGAACAGTCCGATCTCTTGCGGCGTCGATCTCGATCCGAGGCGATTCGAAACCGTGCACAGTCCCGACGTACGGTAAGCTGATGCGAGCGCCGCTGACACGAGTTCAGGAGCACCTATGGTTTCTCTGGCAGCTCGATCCGTCTGCCAAAAACTACATTATTCAGGGCGGTCTGCGAGTAAGGGGCATTATCGATCTGGCCGCCTTCAATCGCGCTTGGACCGATGTCGTTCGCTCCCATCAGGCACTTTCGGCGCGCTTCATCGACGAGAACGGTCCGGTTCAGCTTTTTGATGGTCCGCAATGCGCAAGCCTTGATTTGATTGATGCATCTCATCTCACGGCGCAGGAAGCTGAGGAACTGATCTCAAAGTTACGCCGAACAGAGCTGAACGGCAGCTTCGATCTCGGCGAAGGCCGCCTGTTTCGCGCGCGCATGATCCGTTGTGGCCCTGACAACCATCTCATACTGATCACCGCTCACGAAATCATCATGGATGCTTGGTCGATCTCCGTCCTGCTCAGGGACCTGCGACAAAGGTACGCAGGTGATGCGGTCCCAGAGAACCGCGCCTCACTCTCGACCTACGCGATCTGGGAAACACAACATTTGACTCCAGAGGCCCTGGCCGGCCAACGTTGTTATTGGCGTCGTCAGATCGGTGATGATCCGCCGGTGCTTTCGCTTGGAACGGGACGAGCGCGGCCGCAGATAAATTCCTACCGCGGCGCCTCGCATGCGGTGCTGCTTGGCAGCGAGCTCTCCAATCAGGTCCGGGAGTTTGCGCGCCGACATAGGTGCACCACGTCGACAACACTCCTCGCATGCTTCAAGCTGCTCCTGCGGATGTATAGCGGCCAAGACGATATTATTGTTGGCATACCGCACGTCGTACGGGATCAACCTTGCAGCACAGAAATCGTCGGCTTTTTCCTGAATATGCTGCCAATCCGTACCGCGATCGATGTCGACCAGTCCTTTGTGGTTCGTGCCTTGCACATCCAGGGCCTCGTCAGCAGTGCCATTGCAAATTCGGCATATCCCTTCGGCTGGATGGTAAGGGATGCCAGTGTCTATCGCGAAGCGGGACGCTCACCGATCTTCAACGTCATGTTCAACATGTACTCCGAGGCCGCCGAACCACCTGGCCAACATGAGCTGGATCTGACATTCCGCGAATATGAGACCGGCTATGTAAAATTCGATCTGACATTGTACGCCCAAGATCAGGGCGATGAAATTGCTCTCCAGCTAGCGTATGCGGAAGACATATTTTCGAGCGATCTGATTGTCCGCATGGCCGACAATCTGTGCTCTCTGATTGCAGGCTGCATCGAGAATCCGCTTGCGCCCACTAGAGATCTGAGCTGCCTCGGCGCGTTAGACCTTGCTATGCTGGACTCGCTGGATGGCTCGGCGCAGCCATATGAGACTGAATGCTCGCTAGTCGAGGCGTTCGAGCAAATCAGCGTCTCTCATCGGAGCCAGGTGGCCTATTTTGGCGATTTCGGCGAGGTCACCTTCGGCCAGCTGCGCGAGCGCGTAGCAGCTATTACGTCGCTACTGCGGGCTTCGGACGTGAGGGCTGGCGATATGATCGCCTTGCTGGTCGACCGCTCGCCTGACGTCGCGGCTGTCATTCTTGCGACACGAGCCTTGCAGTGTGTTGTTGTCCCAATATCGCCGGATTGTCCGCGTGATCGGATCGAACATATCCTCAGAGACAGTCAGGCAAAGCTCTTGGTTCACGCAAATACTGCTGAAGCTGGTTTTGACGTGCCGTCGGTCTGCCTCCTGACGCTGGACGCGTCCAGCGAGCTCGCGCATGATTTTGGGCGCAGCAGCAAACGGTCTGATCAGGAAATTATGAGCCTTATCTATACCTCGTCCTCAACCGGTAAGCCGAAAGGGGTTCTCATACCGGAATCGGCAACCCTCAATCGGCTGAACTGGATGTGGCGCTGCTTTCCCTTCGAGAGTACCGATGTCATGGTAGTGCAGAAGTCAGCATCACTTGTTGCGTCCTCTTGGGAGTACTTTGGGGGGCTTCTGAAGGGTGTGCCCACGCTGGTCCTGACGCAGGGGCAGTTGCTGGATCCAGATCTTCTGTTATGCGCGTTGGCGAAACGTCGCGTGACACATTTATTTGCCTCGCCACCACTCCTGTCCGGCATCATTGCTTCGCAAGAACGGCACCCGCGACCGACAGCCTTGCGGCTGGTCACAAGCAGCGCCGAACCGATGCCTTCCTCGCTCCCCGGTCGCTGGCGTGCGTATTTCCCGGACGTGCCCTTGTGGAACTTCTACGGTGCTACGGAATGTGCGTCCAATGCAGCAGTCTATGAAACATCGGATGCCTCCGACGGTTCGTCGCTCGTCCCCGTTGGGCGCCCAATCGACAACGTCAAACTCTACGTTCTCGACGGCCATTTAAAGAGAGTCCCTGTCGGAGCCCCCGGCGAACTCTGCATCGCCGGACGCTGCGTGAGCGCTGGGTATTGGCGGGATCAGGATCGGACCAACCGCTGTTTCGTCCCCAATCCATATGATGACGGTCAATACAGCGTTCTCTATCGCAGTGGTGATATCGCACGCATCTCAACCAGCGGCCTGCTCGAGATTTGCGGCCGATCGGACAACCAGATCAAAGTACGGGGCTTTCGCGTCGAGCTGGAGGAGATCGAAACGGCCCTTCAGTCTCATCCGGCAATCGCAAAGGCCGCGGTGGTCGCAGAAGGCATGGATAATCATCCTCGCTTGATCGCTAGCGTGGTTCCGGCCCGCGACAGTCTTAGCTCTGCAGATATCGTCACTCACCTGAGCCACACATTACCGTCCTACATGATTCCTGCCGCCTTCCGTCTGGTCGACAGCATCCCCTTCACGGCAAGTGGGAAGATCGATCGTTCTCGCCTGTCGTCCGTTCCTTACACGCAGGTCGGGCCGGTTCCATGTGCTGAGCCCCGCACGAAAAAGGAGCGCATTCTTGCTGCAATCTGGCGGGATCTATTAGGCGCCAAGTCCGTCGGACTGGATCATAGCTTCTTTGATATCGGCGGAAATTCTCTTCTCAGCGTGCGCTGTGTCACGCTGGCGCGCAAAGCCGGGCTGAATCTCACCGTCGAGCGGATCCATCGAACACCGACCATCAGGGAATTGGCGGCAGACAAAGCGGTTACACGCCATGACGTCCGTTCTCCAGACGGTCTGGTGGGAGCTACTCCCGCAATCTCATCTTGGAACCGTCTTGCCGGCTTCGATGAGCATTTCAATATCGGCGATCTGTTCTTCTTGCCCGCCGGCATCCTGAACGTCCGAACGCTAGAGAGTGCCCTTGCCCATGTCATGGATAGGCATGAAGGCCTGAGACTCCATATCGCTCGAACTGTTGATGAACTACGTCTGACAATCGGACCATCCGTGGCCGAACGCCTCGTGGAAGAGGTCGATCTTGTCGGAATGAACGTCCTCCAGCAGCGCAAGATAATCGAGAGTATCTCGGCAAGACGTCAGCAAATGTTTCGGTTTGACGGCCGGACGCCTCTTGTTAGCGTCACGGCGTTTCGCACAGCGGAAAGCGGCGAATACTATCTGCTGGTCCTGATGCATCATTTTGTGGTGGACGGGATAGGCTATCGACTGTTCCTGGAAGCATTGGATGCGGCGTACAACGCCCTTGCCTCGGGTCATGTCGAGAGTGGTTCCGACAACATACAAAAGCTCTCTCCATGGTGGAAGCGCCTTGACGACTACGCGAACAGCGAAGCGCCGGCTGAACTCAAATACTGGGAGGGCATCGACTACCGTCAGTTCAATTGTCAGGTCAGCGACACATCATCAGGCGGTGCGAGTTTTTCGAAAGTGACCGCGAGAGAGCTTCACTATGCGCGAGTTGAACGTCGAATGGACGAAGCGAACTGCCGACGTCTTTGGGAGGATCAGGCCAAGTATTATCTTGAGATCGATAAAGAGGCGACAGCTGATCTCTTCAATATTGTAACCAGATGGGCGCATTGTCAGGACGTCGATGTGTTTCTTGCCGCCATATCTGGCGCCTTCGGACGCGTTTGCGGCAACTACTCGCTCTGGATCGATAACCTTACCTCAATACGAGGTCGAGTATTTGACGATTTCGATCCATCTCAAATCATCGGCAACATCAGCGAGCTTGTTCCCCTTCCCTTGAGACTAACTGGAACGGAGCACCGCCCCGATCGAGCGCGTTCCATATACCGGCAGCGCAATGCCCTACCGCATAGGGGAATGGGGTTTCGGGCCATAAAATTCCTAAACCGAGATCCAGCCGTTCGGAGCCGGGTGGATCGCTTGCCCTTACCAAGAATTGGACTGAATTATCGAGCGGGTGTGCAGCGCCACTTTCCACGCCGGCTCCTAGCCGCCGAACCCTCTCCACTCTGGATCGGCGAAGACATGGATGAAGCGTCCGTGGGTCATCTCTTCTGGTTCGACGTCGGATATCAAGCCGGCCAGCTACAGATCGAAGCGAGGTACGATTCGAGCCAAGTCGGTTATGAGCCGACCCGTAATCTCTGCACGACGTTGCTACAGGAGCTGTTGGAGACGATTGGCGAATTCGGAACAGATCGCGGCACGGTCACGCATGAATGATCTCGATGGAGAATTCGCCATCGAGAACGATCGCGATATGATGACAAAGAAGATCCCGCGCATTGATCTATCGGACGCCAATCTCTCGGGTCTCATTCTGCGGCTCGCCATTCCATCTGTTGTTGGCTTGTCGATCAACGCGTTACAGCAGGGGGTCAACGCAATCTTTGTTGGCGCACTTGGCGCTCAGGCGATTGCAGCTGTCAGCATGGCCATGCCAATCGTGCTCCTGCTCGCGGCAGCTGGGCAGGGGATCGGTGTTGGAACAGCGTCGGTTATATCCCGTCATCTTGGCGCTGGTGAGTACCTGGAGGCGAGCCGAGACGCGAGCACCGCACTTGCGCTCGCCGCTCCGATCGGTATCACTGTTACGTTCGCTCTGCTTCTAAGCCTGCGCGGGATCTTCTTAACGCTCGGCGCAACTCCAACCATCATGCCGATGGCGCTCGACTACGCTGCGACACTTTTGTTCGGGTACACGTTGATGTTGCTAAATATCGTCAACGGGTTCGTGGTCCGAGCCGAAGGCAATACACGATTCAGCATGTGGACGATGGTTACCGCGTTTATACTGAACGCTGTGCTTGACCCCGTCTTCATATTCGTACTGCACCTCGGTGTGCGAGGCGCCGCCCTCGCAACGCTGGTATCTCAAATTGCTGCTATCAGCCTCTATATCACCTATTTTTCGACGCTCCGCGGGATAGTCCTCGTCAGGATATCGCACATCTCGTTGCGAGCCGATCGCATCAACCAGCTCGCGTCGATAGGTGTGCCGGCCTCCATGACCAGTATTTTATCTGCTATTGCCGTTATGCTCTTGTACGGAGCTGCCGCGCCGTTCGGGGACGAGTCCATCGCGGCGGTGGGAATAGCTGTGCGGATATTGACGATCGGCGCACTGCCTATCACTGGCTTCTGTATGGGCTCTCAAGCTGTCCTCGGTTTCGGTTGGGGCGCACGGGACTTTGCTCGCGTACTGAAGGCCGCGAAGCTCATACTCTCTATAACTATCGCGTTTTCTGTTGCCTATTCCGCGGCCGTTGTGATTTTTGCTCGGCCTTTGGTCAGCCTGTTCAGCGAAAGCGATAAGGTCAGGGAAATTGGCGTCTCGACCTGCATCGCCTTTCATCTGTTTTTTGGGCTTTTTGGTATTGAGAGTTTCGTGACGACGATGCTTCATTCGTTCGGGAAAGCGCGCCTCAGTGCGATTGTGTCCTTCGCGAGGCAAGGCTATCTTTTCATACCAGCCGTCCTGTTATTTCCAGTCATATCGGGCTTCAACGGAGTGTTGGCCAGTCAAGCCATCGCTGAGCTGGGCGCCGGAATGATCGCATTGTTTGTCATGTTCCACCAGTTCGCGGAGCTTAGACGCGCGCTCCGGTACCCTGCTTCAGGACCAATCGAGTTTGTGGGTTGACCTGACAAAACGGATATCACCGCAGACCAGAGCATTAGGCCTGGCCGCTCGCTGGCAGATCTTCCCAGGCGACGTCGATGTCGCGCTCGACTGGCGGCCGGAAGCCGACCTGACATCGATGCCCGTCGATGACGAGTTGCCTTCCCACATGGGTGCTGTCCGTATTTAACCACAATGTCCTAAGCTGACGCGGCCACCACTAAAGCGGCCAAGATCTGTTCATGCCTCAGGCGGACAAGGCAGTCGTGAGTATACCTTGGAACCTGCGAACACTTAGAGATCAGCCAAGCACAACCGTACAATCGTATGAATCGCTTTTAGGTCGTTTTTGAAGAGGCCTCCTCAGTTGGCGATCTCTTTCATTTTATCAGCCTTCCAGAGCCAAGCCTTCCAATACTCCCATTAGATCGATTAGCTCTTGTGTTGGGAGAGGCCCGCTGCAATGCCACCTATTTTCAGAGTGAGGTTCTCCAGCCTTGCGCTCAATCCAAAAATCAGAAACTAGGCTGTTATTGACGATGGTGTGTGGGTCACCTCGCCATTGAAGGCGATACACATCAACGTTCTTGTCAAATCCATATCGACCTTGAACGCTACCATTCAACAGCGCTTGTATTTTCCCCCATGATTTGAAGATATTCTCAAAGCCTGGGGAGAATTCAACTGTAATAT
Source organism: Bradyrhizobium sp. UFLA05-109 (assembly GCF_054185165.1). Lineage (NCBI taxonomy): Bacteria > Pseudomonadati > Pseudomonadota > Alphaproteobacteria > Hyphomicrobiales > Nitrobacteraceae > Bradyrhizobium > Bradyrhizobium sp. UFLA05-109. The sequence continues at coordinate 90,008 of NZ_JBBIAR010000016.1, forward strand.
GGCTGATAAGGATGACTTTCGGTGGTCGGATAAAGTCCCTGAAACCTAGATCGATCTTAGCCCATCTGAATAGTTCGTCCATAACCAGCTTGGCGTAATCGGTGGTTGTGCAGTCGACACCCAATCCGTCAGTGTAGCTCTCTAGCTTATGGATTGCGATCACCGTTCCGTCGACTACGGCCGATCCATCCGTAAACCTCGCGCTAGCATCCGGCGCAAGCGGGAACGTTGGCCTACCTTGAAACCCAAAGCGCTCGACGAGGGCCGCCCCTAGCATTGTAGGACTGATACCTTGCGCAGGGCGAACCTCTTCCCAAGAAAAGAGGTTAAGACAACGGCCAACGACTGACGAAATAAACTTCACGCGTAGATTCCTTCAGCAGCACTTCCGCTCATTAACCGCCCCTGCGGCGTTCGTCCTGTATTTGGTGACTCAGCGCGTGCCGCAGCAGACGATTTAGACTGTCCGCCGAGCCCTGAGCTTTGTAGGGAGTTTCGAGAGCCCGAATAATCATCAACCGACGCGGCTGCTGATCGATCTGCGCGGCGATTAATTTCAACCAGCCGATCTGCGTCAAAACTTCTTTTCCGCAATGCGCTGGGCGACATATTTGACATACGCGTCAGCCAATCGTCCCATTCCACGAATTGGACGAGAGGCGGAAGGTCATAGGCAACTGCAATGTCAAGGCATGATTGCAAGCTGAGTTTGCCATAATCAGGGTCCTCTAAGCGAGAAATCACGCTTTGAGTTTTGCCAGCAGCCTTTGCTAGATCGCCCTGACTCCAACGTCGTTGCTCCCTCAAGGCGCGTATCTGAAAGGCAATGTACGAACGCACTTTGTCCATCATGTACTCATGACGGAATTCCTCATCCGCCAGTTCGCGGACAAGTTCATTACTGAAGTGGGAGCCAGAATGGACAACACTTGGAAGCATCGCTTTCGATTTCCTTTTTTCTGCCTTCAGCTATTTCAATCGCTCGTCGTGGATCAAATTTGCCGCCCCTTTCTTCAGCACAAATGACAATCGTGAAAATCATTCCGGGGTTGAAAAACCCGAGCGGCCTGTGTTGAACGCCGTCAACGTTGAACCGGATTTCGCAAATTGGCGATATTGTGAACGGGTCGATAAAGGCCACCTAACCTTTTCAGATTAAACGAGTTTTTGAAGCGGCGGGGTGACAGGTCGCCGGAGAGCCCTTAGGAAGTTCGCGTGATCTGTTCGATTCCGACTACTCCACGCGAAAAGCGGGACCGCCGTGTTTGGGGCCGCAGCAGCCCCTGACCAACCACCCGGGATTGAGCCACGAGGCTCTTGACTACTTGCGATATACGCTTTGCTGAGCGTGTTTGCCAGAGGTCGCCAAGGCCTAATCCCCTAACGAGGATTTTGCCCTCATGAATGTCTTCTCCCTCGACTTGCGGATTCGAATCATTGCCCACCTGACCGCAGCCAGGGCGTCCGCGCCACTGAGCGCATTACTGGAATTCACGGCGATAACCAACATGCGCATCGGCCGCGGCTGTGCCCAGCATGCACGACCCGTATTTATCGGGGGGGCAAAGAATGAATTCGGGGCGCATATGCGCGCGTGTCCTAATTAGGAGAGCACCCACATGTTGGTCAGCGACAGCGGACCGGTGAACGTCATGCGCGAGGGCGAACACTGGCTGGCGTCCGAAGTGAAGTCGATACTCGAGAAAGGCGATGCCAGCCGATCATCCGGTGACGCCCGACGGCCGCTATTTCGTCGTACGCGGTCGTCTATGGCGCATGACAAACCCTTCGCTACCGATCAGAAGAATCGAATCATTCCCCATTTTCCCCAGCGACAGCGCAAGATAGAGGGCCGCGCTTCAACCAAATATTTTTGCGTGGATTTTCTGCGTAGAAACTGGGCCTTACGAGTCAAGTGGGACTATCGTGATCGTCTGATTCGAACAGATTATCCACAGGTGCCACCATGGTTTCCGAGGACGGATCTATCGGCGCGGCGCAGCGGCTGCGGGAAATGTGGGAGCACAAGACGGGTGAACGGCTCCCTCAGGTATGGGATGCCGCGCTTTCGGATTGGATTCAGAGATACACGCTTCCTCTGGTGATCGATGCCATCCAGTCGGTCGGCGTCGCTGGCTATTCCGAGAATGGCGAGCGGCGGGCGCCCGATATCCGCGACGTTCCCAAATATGCCGCGGTGGAGCAGGCTGAGGCGAACGAGCCGGGCATGCGCCACTGTTACTTCGTGCGTGGAAGGATGAGAAAGAGGTACTTTTGCGACGACAGTGACGAAGAGGTGCTCGAACTCCTTCGTAGGGTGATGCGGGACCGCGCAACACGGAGCGACATGGACCGCTCCGTGGATGACTGCGAGACCCTCGAGGACTGCTTTGCTGCACTCGGAATGGATAGAGGCGAATTTCGTGTGGCTATGGGCCATCCGGTTGTCGATCTTCCCCTAAGGGATCGCGTCTTTATCAAGGAAGATGATCCGGAATGGCCGATTTGGAATGCCTATCTGCGCAAGACGACGGGTAAGGGCGCCCCTATGAACAAACATTTTGGCTGGTTCTTCCCAAGTCGTCTGCCGCCGCTCAACAAGTTTGATCGTGCATCGAAGTAGTGAGCTCCGGTTCCTGACTTAATGACGCGGGGCCTTTCCAGTCAGATACAATTTCTCAAGTAATTTTAATATGTTAGTCTATCATTTTGCGCTGCCGCGCTTCTCATCGATTTCCCCGATTCCGAGTTCTGCCGAAGGCGCCATATGTCGGCGCTGCGCGCCACAGGAAAAGCCGATCTAGAAATCGGCTCGGGAATTGTCAGCTTAGGATTTAAGGAGCGCCTTGGAAAATCACGACATACGCCGAAGGAGCTTCGGCTAGAGGAGCCGGAAGATCACGTACGACTTCGCGGATCTACATCACCTTCGCATCAAGCGCGTTAGGCAGACCTTGAGCGGGCGGTTTGCCACCATTGTTAACGCGGCGATTTGCGATGGGAAGCCCAGCCGCTGCAATGCGACGGACCACTACGCGGCGTTCAAAAGGCCCCGTTTCGTGCTCCTCAGAGAAAGGGCTTGTCACATCTATGAAAACGCTCGCAACGTTAGGAGCTGCCATCAGTACAGCTTTGGCGCAAGATATCAGCTTTTCGGGCGGACCAATATATGATCCCGCTCCCACTCTGCTTTCTCCTGAAGCGAAAATGCTAGGAAACGTATCCCTGCGTCGTCAGCGTGAATTCGCTTGGGGGCGGCATCACGCTCGTGAAGCATTGCGTCGCCTCGGCTTCACTCCTAGTGCGATTTTGTCCAGAGGTGATCGAGTTCCTCTTTGGCCTCTAGGAGTCGTCGGGAGCATTTCCCACTCTTCTTCTGACTGCGGCGCCGTCGCGGGACGCTCAAGGAACGTCCTCGCTCTGGGACTAGACATCGAAGATGAAGAGCCGCTTGGAGCCGATCTTCTTCCAATCATTTGCACCCCCGCGGAACTGCAGCGTCGGGAATGGTCCAGCAATCGCTTTGGTCCGAAACTAATCTTCGTCATCAAGGAAGCTGTATACAAGTCCTATTCGCCACAAACCGGTGAATTCCTGGATTTTCAAGATGTCAGTATCCGGACACGTGACGGGAGTGGGATGTTCGAGGCGGAGATCATCAATCCGGAAAAACCTATGTGTTTCGGCAGCCGCACTATCAATGGAATTTATCTCCCGTTTCTAGGAGGTATTCTTGCATTGGCTGTGCGATTTCGAGGCTCGTAGTGTAGCGCTACGAAACTTGTCGATGTTGCCGGGGCCTTCGCATGGAAATGATTTGATCCGGTAGGCATTGGTGCCCGCTACACAGTCGATGCGACAGTTGGCCGCTGCCGACGATGATGGTCTCCTGCGTTCGCGTCAGACGTCGAAGAGGAGGAGGGGGCAGCAGGCTGTCTCGTGGCTGAACATTGTAAGCAGCTCAATGTGTTCAGCGGGCAGAGCGGGCGGCATCAGGGATTCTGTCGTCGTCGTTTTCGTCCCGAAGAATCGCCAATCGCTTTGCTGTGCCCGCCACAATTTCTGATCCGGCCATGCGGACACGCATGAAAGTGAGGCTACGCTGCCTCATCAGCATTTAGCGTCCACAAACATGCCCGCGGCTTGGTGTTTGGTAGCCTTTACCGAGCGACTTTGTCGGCCGGGTGTTCGGCTGGTCACGTAGGCGGGTGGCACCATGCGGACCAAGTGTCGCAGCGAGGTAATCTCTTGCCCAGCGTTGGTCCTTGTGAGAGCCATGAAGAACGTCTGAGAGAATAATGATCCTCAAGCGAACGAATCCTATCCCTGAACCATTCTATCGCGGCCCTGGTGTTGGGCTTTCACTAGCAATGCACTCTTTGGGGGGCGAATGCTCATATGTGTTCTAATCGGAGTCGTCGCCTTGCAACAGAGGATCGGCTAGCCGAATGATCAAAGCTTGGCTGGACTTTCCGATATTTGAATTGTTCGCGGTCCTCATCACTCTTTACGCAACGACTGGCGCTGTCATTGTGATCGCCAGTTTCAGCCCTGCGACGGTTGTGTCGATGCGCCGCGTAGAAGGCGTGGTCGCTCCGTTTTTCGGCACCGTCGGAGTGTTGTTTGCGTTCCTGACCGGATTTCTGGCCAATGATATCACCGATCGCAATCGTCAAGCGGCCCGCGCGGTGCAGTCAGAGGCGGCGGAGCTGCGCAACATCTATGCCGTCAGTTACGCGTCCGTCTCGGACATGGCGAGCCTCCGCTCAGTGGTTGCGAAATACGTCGCCGCCCTCGTGGACGACGAGTGGCCGGCGATGGCGCAGGACCGGAAGGCCCGTTCGCCCGGTCCCGCCTATGACTCCTTGCTGCGAGAAGTGAATGATCCTCAGATCGCTCAAACAGCGGGTGGGGCTGTGCAGACGGCCCTGCTGAATGCCGCAGTCGGAGCGGGCAGTGCGCGTTCCGAACGGCTCGCCTTGGCCTCCGACCGCACCATTGATGCCAAGTGGATCCTCGTCTTAATCCTAGGCGTGGTCACACAAATATCGATCGGATTGGTGCACCTGAAGAAGCTCGGTGCGCAAATTACGGCACTAACCGTGTTCTCAATCGCCGTCGTGATAGCGCTGGGACTCATTGGTCTGCAAGAGCGTCCGTTTTCCGGTGATATCCGAGTAGAACCGGGACCGCTGGCAGAGCTCACCAAAATCGCGGCGGAATGAGGGCGCATCAGCTTTCTGCAGTTGATGCAAACCGCTTCCGCGTTGACGACGCCGGGAGATTTGTCGTTCCGCCCTGTTTGGCGAGCTCAACGGCCTTACCGCTCTTGGTATCGATGCCAGTGTCCTCGACGCCTTCGCTTTCCCATTCGAAGCTGACCTCGGCAAATGCGAACGCGACCATCTGGCGTAATCGCGGCTCGCCAGTCCCGGCCTGCAGGATGATGTCCTTGTCTTCGACATGATCTCGTGCATGCCTCGGTCGCGGTTGCGTCGAGCTGATCGAGATAGCGAACCTTAGGCCGGCCTCAATGCGGCCGACCGGCGCAGGTTATCGGACGGGCGACAAGGTCTCGCCTGGGCTTTTGAGCCGGGCAATCCTTTCAGCCTTTGCCTGATGTCAGAAAGGCCCGGTAAGCCTGCTGGATACCATCATTTAGGGAGGTTTTCGCGCGCCAACCCAGCTTTGCGAGTCGGTTGACGTCGAGCAACTTACGCGGTGTACCGTCGGGACGCGAGGTGTCGAAAGTGATTTCACCTCGATAGCCGACGATGTCGGCGACGACGCGGGCGAACTCGCCGATAGTGATGTCCTCACCGGTGCCGATGTTGACGAGATCGGCCCCCGAATAAGTCTTCATCAAGTGCACGCAGGCATCCGCCATGTCGTCGACATAGAGGAATTCACGGCGTGGCGCGCCCGTGCCCCATACAACGACGCTTTTTTTATCAGCCACTGTGGCTTCGTGAAAGCGGCGGATCAGGGCTGCCACGACGTGGCTATATTCCGGGTGGTAGTTGTCGCCGGGTCCGTACAGGTTGCTCGGCATCACGCTGATGAAATCGCTTCCATACTGACTGCGATAGGCTTCCACCATCTTGATGCCAGCGATCTTGGCGATTGCATAGGGCTCATTGGTCGGCTCGAGCGGACCGGTCAGCACCATATCCTCGCGCAGTGGCTGCGGTGCAAGTTTTGGATAGATGCACGAGGAGCCCAAGAACATCAGCTTCTCGACGTCATTGAGATGAGCGGCGTGGATCAGATTCGCGGCGATCGCGATGTTGTCGTAAATAAATTCGGCGCGCAGTGTATCATTTGCGACGATACCGCCGACCTTGGCGGCAGCCAAGAACACGACCTGTGGCCGTGCCTTGGCGAACCAGCCGAACACCTGAGCCTGGTCGCGCAGATCGAGCTCGCTTCGCTCTAAGATGACGAGGCGCGCATCTTCCTGCACAAGACGCCGCATGAGCGCGGCCCCGACCATACCCCGATGGCCGGCGACATAGACGGACTTCCCCTTCAGCTCAAACGGTGTGGCGGCCACCGGCGGCCTCCCGCTTCGCCTCGTCAAGATCGCTTGCCACCATTTCCTGCACGAGCTGCGCAAAGCTTCGCTTCGGCTTCCAGCCGAGCTGCTCGCGCGCTTTACTGGCATCTCCAATGAGAAGATCAACCTCTGTCGGACGGAAATAGGTCGGATCGATTCGGACTACGGTCTTACCGCTCTTCGCGTCGACACCAGTCTCATCGACGCCCTTGCCGCGCCACTCGATGCGGCGGCCGACCTCGGCAAATGCAAGCTCGACCATCTCGCGCACCGACCGCGTCTCGCCCGTCGCGAGCACGAAATCATCGGGCTTGTCCGCCTGCAAAATCATGTGCATGCCCTCGATATAGTCGCGCGCATGTCCCCAGTCGCGCTTGGCTTCGAGGTTGCCCAGATAAAGCGAATCCTCAAGACCGACTTCAATGCGGGCGACAGCACGGGTGATCTTGCGGGTGACAAATGTCTCGCCGCGGACCGGGCTCTCGTGATTGAACAGGATGCCGTTGCTTGCGAATATGCCATAGGCTTCGCGATAGTTCACCGTGATCCAGTAGCCGTACAGTTTGGCCACACCATAGGGCGAGCGCGGATAAAACGGCGTGGTCTCTTTCTGGGGGACTTCCTGAACCAGACCGTAAAGCTCGGATGTAGAAGCCTGGTAGAAGCGTGTCTCTTTCTCCAGGCCAAGGATCCTGATCGCCTCGAGCAGGCGCAGCACGCCGATTGCGTCAGCGTTTGCAGTATATTCTGGGCTTTCAAAGCTCACCCCGACGTGGCTCTGGGCGGCAAGGTTGTAGATCTCGGTCGGTCGGATCTGCTGGATCAAGCGGATCAGATTGGTCGAGTCAGTCATGTCGCCGTAGTGCATAAGAAACGGCACATTCCCGGCATGGCGGTCCTGATACAGATGATCGACGCGCGCGGTGTTGAAGGAAGAGGACCGCCGCTTGATGCCATGCACGACATAGCCGAGCGACAGTAGATATTCGGAGAGATAGGCGCCGTCCTGCCCGGTCACGCCGGTGATCAGAGCGACCCGCGGTTGAGAGTGTTGACTAGTCAAATTCTACCCTGATGCAAACAAACCGAATGGTTCCGTGCCCCTCAGCACCCTCCGGCCGTACGTACCCGGCAGACGCTCTGTTTAAGCCCTCAAAACCGTCCACGGTGATAAAGAAATGAGTGCCAAAGGACAATAGACGTTTACGGCAGTGATTTTACGGAGTTTTCGCCTGGTCGTCGGTTTTCAGACCCCTTGATGACGTCCAGATCACCTGCGCCAAAGGCGTCCCGAGGCGAGGCTAAAGGCCTTAAACACAGCTTCAACCCCTTACCTGCAATCGCAGGCTCGTCATCCTGTTATTCGGGTGGCGCCATCTCATAGGCACCAAAATCGAGAGGAGCGCCGTGAGCAAAACAAGTGAAATCCGTCGAAAATTGCAACCAGGCGGGGTATTTGTGCGCCGAAGCACGAACTCATTGCACGCATCAAAGTGGAAGGCGCGCTACCATGCATCGCAAGCTCAACCCTTTTTACGCGCCGATTGTTTGGGAAACGCTGAAGAATGGTGAGGTAAAGCACATTTTCAATTCGACAGGCGACAGCATGACTGGCCATCTCTACCGCCGCGCGAATACCAGAGCAGGAATTGTGCTTGGACTCCGAGCGAAGATGGGCCTGCGCGTAGGACTGCGTTGGACTTCGACAGGGCGCAGCCCGGTCTGCAGTATCGGATAGCAATGACCGCAAGGTAAGGGTGCTCGACCGCGCCGTAGCAGAACGCCGAAATTCAAGTGAGAGTAGACGCGACGACAAGCGCGATCGATGCCGAGCCGCCGCAAATCGAACAACGAGCTGGGCAATCGCCCGGTAGGTGTTGTGACAAGGGCGCAGGAAGCACTGTTTGAAGCCAATTTATTCATCCCACTTGAATTTCAGAACGCGCGATCCGTATTATCTTCCTCATGAAGAGCACGCGGGAGATCTCCAAATGGTGGATACGGCTACCGCCGAGCTTCTGCGCGCGGTCCTGGAGGAGGTCTGCACGCGCATTTCGCGCTGTGAGACAGGCGTCCGCGCACATGTTGCCGCTAAGCTTCTGGAAGCCACCACTAGAGGTGAAACGAAACCCGACCGCCTCAAACAGATTGGCCTCGAAGCGCTTCGCGATGCACCGACCATGTGGCGGTAAGCGCGGACAATACGATCTCCCACGCAGGTGAATTTCCAGGTTACCGTTCTTAAGATCCTTGTGAGCTACCCGGACGGATTCGCGTCGATGGCGGAGCTCAAACGCGACATGGCCATTCTAGCAACGAGTGGTCGAGACTGGGCCGAGCGCACCAAGAGAATGGCCGCCCGTGCCCCAAACCTCAACATTTTTTCGCAGCATCTCGTTGAGCGGCTAAATGGCGGCTGGCGCATCACCGAAAAGGGTCGCGCCCTCCTCGATCTGATGGAGGCGCGCCAGGTCGGCTCGGAGGCGCCGTCAAACACGATCGCATCTCGTTCCGGGCAACGCGAAGCGGACGATTGATCGATTGATCCCTGCCGGTTATGTCACGCCGCGCCGCGCCGCAGTGCGGCGTTTCGTCGCCCAGGTCCTCGGCGCGATCGGAATTTCAGGTGAGATCTTGCGACGGTCGCGAAAGATCCTCGAAGCGCGTATGGTGCGTGTCGGCGCCGATCGACTAGCAACTCAGCTACGTCAGCGCGTCGGGTGAAAGCGATGGTGAAATGTTCATCATCCCTCGAAGACGGGACATAGCAACCCCTGAAATGCAGACATACACGTTGAGCGTTCGTTTCTGTATTCTGGGTTCGCGCGCTTTGCCCGCGCCGTCCGGATGAACAACTGACAGGAGACGAGATATGCCCCGGCACGTGAACTATGTTCCGCACGGCGTGATCCCGGCGGTCCTGCTACCGTTTGACAATAGTCGGGCCATTGACGAGGCGAGCTTCCGCAAGCACCTTCGAGATGTGAGCTCCGTCGAAGGTCTTTCGGCCATCACCCTCAACGCTCACTCGAGCGAGGTCGCGTCCTGCGGTTTCGACGAGCTGCGCCGTGTGCTTGACATCGCGCAGGATGAAATCGGGGCCAAGTTGCCGCTGATCAACGGCATCTGGGCGGATGGCAGCTTTGAGGCGGCGCGCATGGCCCGGATGGCAGCGCTAGGCGGCGCCTCCGCGCTCCTGGTGTTCCCGCCAGCGGCGTTCAGCCTCGGCCAGACGCCGCAAATGGCTCTCACTCATTTCAAGTGCATCGCTGATGCGACCGACCTGCCGCTGATCGTGTTCCAGTATCCGCTCGCAACTGGTCAAACCTATCCGAAGGACACACTGCTGAAGCTGTGCGAGGAGGTGCCGACCGTTCGCGCCGTCAAGGACTGGGTCGGCAATGTTTCGCATCATGAGTGGCACGTGCGAACGCTGCAAAATCTACCGCGACCTGTAAACGTACTTACGACCCACAGCGCCTGGCTGTTCTCTTCGCTGGTGCTGGGCTGCAATGGATTGCTATCAGGCTCCGGAAGCGTGATCGCCGAATTGCAAGTGCGCCTATTCCGCGCCGTGCAGGCCAATGACCTCACCGAGGCCAAACGGCTCAATGACCGTATCGAGCCGTTGACGCGAGTATTCTACGCCGATCCGTTCGTCGATATGCACAATCGCATGAAAGAAGCTCTGGTACTGCTCGGCAGATTGCCGCGCGCAGTGGTGCGGCCGCCCTTGGTGAAGCTCGATCCCTCGGAGATCATAGTTATTCGCCAGGCGCTGATCGAGACCGGGTTGCTCGACAAGAAAGCGCCCAATGCGGCGTAGCCATTCGTAGCAAGAAAGATCAACGGCGGTGGCCATCCCACTTCCGGGCGATGCATCCATCAATGTTCTTGGCGAGTTCTTGCGTCGACCTCACAATCAGTCGTCAAGGCACCAACCTCGCGGCATGAGATTTCACTCTCGTCAAGGTCTAGAGACGACGACCCTCGCCAGCTTGGCGCACTCCGCGCGAATGCGGGTACATAACTCCTGCCGCGCGAAGGGCTGGCGGCTAGCGGCAGCGTAGTGCCTGGACTTATACGGCCTAATTCGACTTCCCCATCAGATCTAGCCCCGCCCATCTTATAGCCAATAATGCAGAGCAGCGCGATTGCGGCAGCCCACAGCGCCAGATGCTCCCACCAGCAAAACTCGCGCTCAGTCGTGTCGCGTGCAATGACAGCAGCCAGTCCTCCCAAGGTCATCCCTGCCATGACCAAGACAAACAAATCAAGACCTTCCATAGACGCTCCGTTCAACGGAGCCTGCAAATCGCGCCATGATATTTCCTGTTGGTTTAGAGGATCACGCGAGCGCTCACCCGACAGGGCTATCGGAGGTCCAACTATGCAAGCAACAAAGTCCTGTTGGGCACGCCAACATCCATTCGACCCTGCTCACTATCGTTGATGCTTGAGCGTCTGAGAAAGTGCGCCGCTAACGTAGTCGCAGGATCTCTTATTCAAGAGGAAGCGACTCGGTTGAACTATCCCTACAACCTGACGCTAGGTACGGTTCAACCCCCGTGTGCAAGGACTTTTGAGGCTTTGATGGCATCGGCTTCTCTCAAGTCGGCCGCTATCCTCGGCTGCGAGTTGCGCGACTGAACTTGCCGGCACGGAGTTCTTGAGCGACATCAATGCGCTTGGCGAGCGTCTCCATCTACGTTGTATTTGTAGCCGAACAACCGACTTGCCGGATTGCTGAGGCTATGGGCTCGGATTGCCGGGCAATCCGGGCCCGCCACTTACGGAACAGGTTCGAAGCGTAAGTCGTTAGCTCGCACGAGCTCTCTTCGGTGGCCGAGAACCGCAGCTAGGTCCAAAACGAAAAACGCCTCTGATGAAAAGTAACAGCAGAGGATGACTATCATTGCAGACGCTTGCCAGCCCCCCGTGAGGAGCAACGAAGCGACCAAATTGTTGCGTTGCTGACATTCAAGTGACGTTCGCCAGCCGTTCCCTGGAAGATACTCGTGCGAATTGCTTGTGAAAGCACCCTTATCAATTGCGGCACGCTGCTTGCTTTGTTCAACGTAGCATCGCCACCCAGCCTGGTGATGTAGGGGCGGGCCCGGTGCGCCCCTGCTCGTGTGTCAGGCCCGCCTCGTTCTAAGCCAGGAACACCCATAAACCTGGCGGCAATTCGCAATGAAAGCGCCAAAGCTCAAAGGCGCCCGGAGGAATACGCGTATGGAATGTCTTCACGAATCGCAACCGCAGCATCGCATTGTCGTATGGGGTCTGAACTTTCGAAAGACCGATCTGCAATGCACCGTCGGAACTGTGATCTTACGACACCGACCGTCGCCCTCGGTGAGTCCGATACGTCCCTTACATCAACGGCTAATCTTGGAAGCCCTTCCACGGGTATGACACTAGCTGTTTCAATTCAATTTCTGCAGCTTTTGGAGAGATAGCCGATGCACAACGTTGTCTGTATCAAGCAGGTTCCGGACTCCGCGCAGATTCGCGTGCACCCCGTGACCAACACCATCATGCGCCAGGGCGTGCCGACAATCGTCAATCCTTACGACTTGTTCGCACTAGAGGCCGCCCTGGAGCTACGCGACAAGATTGGCGGCGAGGTCACCATTCTGACCATGGGACCCCCGTCCGCCGAAGACTCGCTGCGAAAGGCACTGACGTTCGGAGCAGATCGTGCGGTGTTGCTTACCGACCGTGCTTTTGCCGGAGCCGACACGCTTGCGACTACTTACGCGCTGGCAACGGCCATTCGTAAGATCGGAGAGGAGTATGGCCCACCCGACCTCATCTTTGCGGGCAAGCAGACGATCGATGGTGACACCGCGCAGGTTGGGCCCGGTATTGCTAAACGGCTCGGAGTGGTGCAGCTCACTTATGTGGCCGAGATCACGAGCCTCGATCTAGCGGCTCGCGCGATCGAGGTTCAGCGACGCTCGGAAGGCGGCGTGCAGGTGCTGCGCACAAAGCTGCCATGTCTCATTACCATGCTAGAGGCGACAAATGAGATTCGGCGAGGCAGCATGATGGATGCGTTGCGTGCGGCGCGCACCGATATCATTAAATGGAATGCGCAGGACGCAGGCATCGCAGATATCTCGAAATGTGGCCTTAAGGGCTCGCCGACTATCGTCAAGCGTGTCTTCGCCCCGTTGAAGCGCGCCGAGAGAGCAATGCTGGTTGAGGGCGCTGAGCAGCCTGTACCAGCACTGATCGACGCGATCTTCAAGCACCGGCCAAAGCTTGAAACTGAACTTGCAGCCTTGGCGCGCGCTTCTGATCTGAAGCCGTAGCGAGCCGTTGATCTCCCGCTATTGTCGCGCCGTGGTGCTGCCATGAAGCCTTGGTACAAGATACTGTACGCCCAGGTCCTGATCGCCATTGTCATGGGCACCGTTGTCGGCTGGCTGTGGCCCTCGCTTGCCACCAACGACTGGATCAAGGCGATGGGCGACGGCTTCATCAAGCTGATTAAGATGGTGATCGCCCCAATCATTTTCTGCACCGTGGTCTCGGGCATCGCGCACATCCAGGACGCCAAGAAGGTCGGCCGCATCGGCGTCAAGGCGCTGGTCTATTTCGAAATCGTCTCGACCTTTGCGCTCGTGATCGGGCTGATCGTCGGCAATCTGGTTCGCCCGGGTGCGGGCTTCGGTAGCGCAGCGGCGAACGCAAAGGCGGTGGCCAACTACGCTAAACAGGCCGAGGGACAGAAGAGCGTCGACTTCATCCTGCACATCATCCCTGACACCGTGGTCGGCGCCTTCGCGCAAGGCGAGATCCTCCAGGTGCTGTTGTTTTCGGTGCTGTTCGGTTTCGCCATCATGGGGCTCGGCGAGCGCGGCCATGCAATCCGTAACTTCATCGACGACGCCGCCCATGCCGTGTTCGGCGTCATCTCGATCGTGATGCATGCGGCACCCATCGGCGCATTCGGCGCGATGGCCTATACCATCGGCAAGTTCGGCACCAGTGCGATCCTCAACCTGATGGGGTTGATCGCGACCTTCTACGTCACCGCTGCCCTTTTCGTGTTCATCGTGCTCGGAACCATCGCGCGCGTTGCCGGCTTCTCGATCTTCCAGTTCCTCGCCTACATCAAGGACGAGCTGTTGATCGTACTCGGCACCTCGTCGTCGGAAAGTGCGCTGCCATCTCTGATGGAGAAGCTGGAGCGGCTCGGCTGCTCGAAATCGGTGGTCGGCCTCGTGGTGCCCACGGGCTACTCATTCAACCTCGACGGCACCAACATCTACATGACCTTAGCGAGCCTGTTCATCGCGCAGGCGCTCGGCTTTGATCTCACCTTGGGCCAGCAGCTCACCATCCTGGTGGTGGCTATGCTGACTTCCAAAGGCGCCTCCGGCATCACCGGTGCAGGCTTCATCACGCTCGCCGCAACACTGGCGGTGGTTGATCCGCGGCTCGTACCGGGCATGGCAATCGTCCTCGGTATCGATAAGTTCATGAGCGAATGCCGTGCGCTGACCAATCTCTGCGGCAACGGCGTCGCCTGCGTGGTGGTCGCCTGGTGGGAAGGCGAACTCGATCGCAAGGAGCTCAGCGGGCGGGTCTGCCGTTGAATCGGTTCGACAAGCATCAGGAACTACCACAAACTATGTAGGCTTTCCGCCTCCGGATGTACTGCGAATCGCCACTACCTCGTGCTGGGTCGGCAGTGACGCTAATCTCTGCGCCGCTGATGGTAAGAGTAACAGCAGCAAGACGTCGAGACCCGTCGTTGGATTTGCACATTAGTGCAATTATTCTAACGAGGTACGCCCGGAGGGGGCGCCGCTCCCAGTTAGTCCGCCAGAACGAGATGCCAGGGGGGACTTCACGGCCAAACCATGGGCCGATTTTGGTCGGTGCTGACGAGCATCGGACGCGAGCTGCGAAGAGGCCGAAGGGCATGTGGAGGCGGCGGCATCTAATTACAGAATAGGCCTTTGCGGCAGAATTGCTTTGAGCCGTAACGGGCCAAACTATCTCCGGAGCAGTTCTGTCAACGCGTCAATCGCGCTCGCCGAGCAACGAATGTCGTCAATTTCATGAGATAGCGTGAGTGCTCTTGCCCTGATAGCCGCTACATTCGACAGATCTAGAGCTGGACATCTAAGTTCATTCAGGCGTTGGTTCAGTTCGTCTAGCTGAGCCTGAAGTCGTTGGATGTCTGCATCTCGATGTGGAAGGGATTTTTTGATGGTCCAGGCTCGCCGCGCTTGCATGTTTAGTCCCCTACTTTAACTCGTGCCAAAATCTTAGCAAGGTTCTTGGCCGGAGTTGGGAATCCCTCTCCGAGCCGCGGGCGGTTTAACGTCGCACCGAAGCTGCTCTTCTACCTGCATGTTTTATCAATCGCTACCATCTTGTTGAGCAGCAAGTGACGCCGATGACCGAGTGCGTTGCCGGCTGATCGAAAAAATGAGGCTTGGCTGCGCTGTTGGAATGACTTGAATCTAACGTAGGGTCAGGTTGTAGGACTTGAGACAATCGTGAGCAACCGTACGGCGACACGTCGGTCGATGTAAACGGCTCGCGAGGAGAGTTGGATGTTTGCGAAGTCGACGCCGTGCAGGGTATTCCAATGAATGCGCGGTGAAGGAAGACAAGCGAGGTCAAGATTGCTAGTGGTCCCAATGCGTGTTTCGAAGCGCTCGCTCATGGCCGGCAATCAGGAGAGGGCAGCCTTGAGGCGGTCGGCGTATCCAGTTCGGCGGTCCCCCACGCTTGGCGACTCGGAGATTGGCAGAATGAGGTCTGTCTTGGAAAAGATCGATAGCGCCGTCGGGCCAGACAACGGCAGGACTGTCTCTCGCCGGTCGACTGCGCAACCTTCTTCCCAAACTGCCGCGAGACGACCTTGGTGTGGTCGGATCACGGCGGCGGTGAACAGATGGTCCTATCGAAGCCAAATGCTGCGAAATGCCGCCGCTCGCTTCAAATGACGAGGAGCTGGGGG
This sequence comes from Bradyrhizobium sp. UFLA05-109, assembly GCF_054185165.1. NCBI lineage: Bacteria > Pseudomonadati > Pseudomonadota > Alphaproteobacteria > Hyphomicrobiales > Nitrobacteraceae > Bradyrhizobium > Bradyrhizobium sp. UFLA05-109. The sequence goes on from NZ_JBBIAR010000016.1 coordinate 105,553, forward strand.
CTTGTATCGTACGAGCATGGCGAGCTCGGTCGGTGGCCAGTGATGACATGCGCGCCTAAAAGGCTCGAATCGGGGCCGTGTTCTTCAACTCGACCAAGCGATCGAGCCGCATGGAGCACCGTGCGCGTTGCGTTCAAGGGAGCTGGCTTTGGGGCGCTCCCATCTTCAGCGCCATCGGTCCTCGCGTCACGTTGAGACGAGCCCACCGACAGCCGAGCAATCCGCGAGCAAACCGGCGCTTCTAATCGATTCAGAAAGTGAACGGATCGGGAAGTAGTCATCCCATCAATCAGGGGGCGGTGCCACTTCATCGAGTGCGGCGACTTGGCGACACGCGCCCATATGACAGTAGAGGGGGCGTACCCGCATTGCGAAGCAGTCCCGGTCTTGAACGAAGACGGTCCGAGCAGAATTTGATCTCAGTCAGATCCGATGAATCCGCGCGGCAAAGGAGGTAGCATGAGAGCGCAGATTGTGGACCAGCTCGAAGCTGGTCGCGTACGATATGGACAATTCGCCAGCGCACCAGGGTCAGGTCCTTGCGGTTTCTTCTTTGTGCAGGGACCCTGCGGGTGCAAATTGAAAGTCATTGGATTGCTCCGTCCGCGTTGGGAGCATGTCTCCGTCTCGACACCGCGGCGTTGTCCGAATTGGCAGGAGATGTGCTTCGTCAAGGATCTCTTTTGGGACGAGGAAGAGTGTGCGATGCAGCTTCATCCGCCCCATTCAGAATACGTCAATAACAGCCGTTATTGTCTGCATCTCTGGAGGCCGACTCATCAGGAAATTCCGATGCCGCCCTCTGGGTTCGTCGGTATAGTCGGGATTGGCCCATCTGAAGCGGCCGCGCTGGCTGCACAAATACGGGTCAAGTGACTCTGAACGATTGGACCCGCCTCAGCGGAAGCTCGCACCATCAAGGATAAAGACTCATCCTCTCGTAAGGGACAACGGGCTGCACACCGATTCGCCGGCAGAATGCAATTGACCGGACACCGGTCCATTTTGAGCGCCTCAGAAATTCTGCGCACGGACCCATAACCAGTGGCGCGGGGCGGCTCTCTCCTCCTGGTTGTTCGCCTGCGTTGCCCCGATACAAACAGACCCATCCACTGTTCGGATACGTTCTATCGATACAATCGATTTTACGAGCTGCCGAGAACGACGGATAACGAGGTCCGGTCCGGAGAGACGTCAGGGCGTATCAGGATGATTAGACGCGAGAAGAATTCTCAAGTCTGCGTCGAACATCGAGGGCGGAAGCCATTCTCGGTAACGTGTTTTCGCGGACTCGTACAAGGTTTTGCCGGAGCCCCGCGGTTGGCGGCATCAGCAAACCTTCGTATAGGTCTTCCAACCTCTTCGATGTGGGCTATCTACCACCGTACACTTGAGGCACGCCTCGATCTCACCTTAGCTCCTCGACGAAGGCGAGAGCTGTCGAGTGTGGGTGTCTGATGCTTCTTCAAGAGGGTCGTGTGCGGTGCGGTCAGGTTGCGAGTCAAGTCGCGCCGAAGGTACAGAAGAGGTCGCTGTTAGATCTGGTCCGGATCGCCCACACGCTCGATATCATCTCCGTTGTGTGTGATGATCTGGCGGTGTGCGAACCATTATTGAGCGTGGTGATTTCAGCTGGCTACGTCCCATATCTGTTCCAGAGTGCGGATGAATTCCTGAATTCGAAGCGTTGCATCAGCACGTCTTGTTTGATTGCGGACATGCAGCTGCCGAGCACGAGTGGGCTAGACTTGCATGAGCTGCTCGTCGCGTCCGGGAACGAAATCCCAACCATACTTCTTCTGGCTGAACTCGACGACGACAGCCGAGCTCGCGCGTTGAAAGCCGGCGTATCGCATTTCCTGCGTAAGCCATTCAGCAGTGGCGAGCTGCTCGCGTGCATTAAAGCGGCGCTCAAAGACGAGCGGCGCTTCGGAGGCGCCCTTTAATATGATCGTGCCCGGCTTGGCGACCTCTTGGTGCGCAACATGGGAGTCGGCTCCTGGCCACAAATCGGAGACGAATTCAAATCACGCCGAAGTTTAAGTGTTTCAAGCCAACAATGCCGCCTTCGAAGGCATCGTAAGATGATCAACTCAAACCACAGACTTCGATTGATGTCATCGCATGGCGGGAGCCGCATGTGCATTAAGGAGTTCAGACGCTCAAACCGAAATACTGCCGTAGTTCAAAGAAAGTCGACCCAAGCCCAAATGCGATCCGTGCGAGAGGCCTAAAGCGCATGCTAGACCCTAACCCTTTGGAAGTTCACCACCAGATCGTTTCTCTTCTGGATAGTCAAAGCCCGGTTATATTGGACATCGGCTCTTATGATGGAACCGATGCGAAACGCTTTCTCCAGCTGCGCCCCGAAGCGCAATTTTACTGCTTTGAACCTGACCCTCGAGCGTTGGTTCGCTTTAAAAGGAACATGCAGGACGTCAAGAATGTGAGGCTATTTGAGTTCGCGATCAGCGATCGAAATGGAAGTATCGAATTCCATCCAAGTAATGGAGATGGAGAGGCGGAGGGCTGGGACCTCTCGGGCTCAATACGCCGGCCAAAGAATCATCTTGCCGAGTATGAGTGGGTTCGATTCGATCATCCTATCTCCGTTCAAACTCGAAGGCTCGATGACTGGAACAGCGAAGCCAACGTGGACAAGATCGATTTAATCTGGATGGATGTTCAGGGAGCGGAGTCCGATGTCATCGCTGGCGGCAGCCGGACCCTGAGCAATACCCGCTTCATCTACACGGAATATAGCGACCGCGAGCTTTACGAAGGGCAACTGTCCTTGCGAGCCATCCTTGATCTCTTACCATCATTCGAAGTGGTAACGGTCTATCCCCGCGAAGTAGAGGGTGACGTATTGCTTAGGAATACGAGCTGTTAGCTCGGCCTCTGCTTTTCTTTGCAGCCTTAGGTGGTTCGGCAATCGAACGCGAACAGATGCGCTAGAAGTCGATAGGCTTGTTCGTCATCAGAGGTCTGTGGCGCGGTACCCGTGGCCGTTAGTTGAAGGGCATGGTAATTCCATGCCCCTCGACGCTGCCGCTCGCGGTTGCTCTTTCCGAGTTGCACTATCGGTAGCCGGGAAGTGGCCGAGCTGCGAGTGAGCCAAGACTCCCGGCGAGGCCGGGATATTGAGCTTTTGCCACATGGGCAGGGAGAAAACCGCAGCCGTTCAGAGTTAATTAGGCGCACAGCCGGGTAGACCGAAGCAAGCACCGCTAACCGGCTTGCGAAGCCTTGTGGCGACGCTTACGAGCAGATCGGTCGATCAGGAAATCATCCAACTTCCGGCCGGCACGAAGTTGCGGGCTGAGCCATCGGGGTGGTTTCCCGCGCCCCGACCATGTCTGCTCCGGATTCTTCGGGTTTCTATACTTTGGCCGCACAGGCGGGTAGGGCCGACGCTCACGCCCTGGCCGGGCGAGCTTATCGACCGCTCCGATGGTTCGCAGCCGCTCCTCCAATCTGACCTTTTCCGCCGTAATCCGTCGAGTTAGAGCGGCGGAGACCTTCTCGTGGAGACTCCACAACTCGTCGACACTCATTGACTTCAGGTCATTCATCTTCATTGCGATCTGCCATGCTGGAATTTCGTCGCGTTAAATAATCGCGCGCGAAGTAATAGACAAGGCGCGATTTTTGACTGGCGAAGCGAATGACCGTGCTAATCCGGCAGAAGAGCCTGGGAGCCGCGCTACAGCGTTGTTGGAGAACGACGAGGACAATCGATGGCTCAGAGTATCAGCCGCGGTGAGTTGCCTCTGAGAAGCGAGCGACGTTGAGCTATTTCTGGGCGATCTATTGGATCGCCAGGACAGGTCCACATCTCGGACCGAGCAACCGCACTCCACGAGCAATATAGCTACCGCGCGGCGGCTCAACATAGTCGGCCCCGTCAATCCAAAAGGACATATCCTCGATCGCGAGGCGTGGATTATAAGTCCATCCAGTCTGGAGAGCTTTCACAACCGCGAAAGCCTCGCGCGGCGAAGACGAGTCCGGAATGATGACTTCAGCATCCTGCTCACATCCTGACAGAAGCTCGATAAGCTCTTTGACCTTCATTTCGTAGCCTTCGGATTGCAGTCGAGAGGAGCCTCCATCTAGGAGTTCTGAAGAATCGGTCAAGGCTGCAGCCAAGCTTCACGCGACCGGCCGCAACAAGCGGTGCGACCTCGATATTTTCAGCGTGGTGTGCGGAGATGGTGCGGTTCATCGGCGCCAAATGAGGGCGGTGGCAATAGAGAAACGAGTGCCATCTCAATCGCCTATCGCATCGGCCAGAAACGAATCCAGCCGTGGCGAATGGCTCGCGGCCTCCAGGCTCTGTCGTGAGCATACGGGCGTTGAGTGGGGCTGCGTCGGCGACGCCTTCTGCAGCGGAATATTGTTCCGGGCGAGGCCTTACAAGGCTTGAAACGGACCTTACGTCAGCTTGTATGATCGCAGAGTGGCTTAATCACAAACAAGGAACAAGAAGGACCGTCATGATGTCCTCGTTGCTCATTCGAGAAAACGCAACCGCTCTGCACACTGAGACACGTCAATGATGCTATTTATGGTACTGCTTCCGATTTTGTTTGTTGGCTTTGGAGCAGGGTACAGCGTTCGCGCATGGCGCTCTCACAAACGGCGTGAGCGCTATCGTTTGCACGCGGTTTACCTTCGGCCTATCTCTCGCGTTACGGAACGTCCCATAGAATTGCCTAAGCGCAGAGCATTCTGATGCGTTATCGCGGCGGAACTCAAAACCACAGACGGCCAAACCAGATGACTGTAGATGTGCAGGCTAGGCGGTTTAGTGGATGCCGCAGATGGGACGGTTTCACGTTATCGGCACAAATCTCCCGACGATAAGCGATTATGGACGCCAAGAGCCGGTACGGACAATGAAGTCCAGCTTGCCGATAGCGAGGGCGTTCGCTGAGTGCGGGTCCTTGATGCGACACCTCGTTCGCGAGCCTCGCGTCATCCACCTGCAGAACCCCCGCCGAGTGCACCGGCGGGGGTGTCTTTAAAGCCCGGGGCGTTAGACCCGCGCAGAACGAGATCGAAGCAGTTCGGCGAAGTGGCCACGGTTGTTGAGACCACGGTTGTTGAGAAAGGACGTAGTGAGAAAGGGGATGTCGTCAGAGTCAAAAAAGATCGCTTTTCCTCGTTTTCCTTTCACGGTCGTTGCGTCCTCTGGCTTGGGCGTCAAAACCACCCGACGAATGATTTAAGGGCCAGGGCAGTTCTGCTCCGAGCGCATTTTGTCTCGAGAATTGGCATCCTCGGCGATTGCCGTCGCCCGCCCTGGGCCAACTTGGCCAAACTATCCCTTTGTGTTTGAGCATGCAGCTTCGCTGTGTTTGGTTGCGCGTGTTGCTCCTCAACCGTCTTGCGACAGAGTTATTGAGCCAGGCGCCATGTAAGGGGCACTGTGGTGGTAGGCGCAGATAGCGACTGGCTGCACAACTTCAAAAGGTCAAGCGACATCCGGGCATTCCAGTCGATGTGGCAACGAATCACAGCGCATCCGAAGCGTCGAGCTTCTGGTGAACGGACGTGAGCAGTTCGGGCCCAATCGACTCCGCTTTGGCGCGAATCCACGTTTGCGAGTGTGTCGCTCGTTCGCCGAAATGGCTTGAAGCTGTCGCAGCGTCAAGTTGTAGGCTTCAAGACGCAATCGTAAGAAAAGCGAGGTGCTCCAATGGAGCAGGCTGCGCTGGTCAGTGCGCGCGAATGCCAAGGTGATGGTGGCGGGTGTGGTTGAAACGAGATCTGAAGCATCTTGCCGACTTCGTGCGCTGCGTTGGACGGCACCAACGATATTTGCGGCGGGCATGGCGGCCAACACAAACGGCATCGGACCGGCAGCAGGCCGGAATGGCACCGAAACTCTGATCGTCTTGATCCCCGAATTCGGACCGCCTCAGCTGAGGTCCCGAACGGACATAAAACAAGGCAGGCATCCAACGCGCCTTGAGCGAACAACCGTCGGCGTTGTCTCTCAACAGGGCGGCCGGTCGCATTTGGAAGTCGCCGCGTCGATCGATGGGGCCGCTCGTGCTCGGACCGAACGCGATAACAACAATTCCGTGCGGCTTGACAGTGCATGATGGATCTAAAGCAAATCATGGGCAAAGTCGCTAGCGGCGCCCCGTTGGACCACCAGGAAATGGCCGTTGCGTTCGACAGTATGCTGTCGGGCAAGGCGACGCCCGCTCAGATGGGCGGGTTGTTGCTGGCGCTGAGAGTGCGCGGCGAGACAGTGGAAGAAATTGCCGGCGCGGTTTCCGCGATGCGAGGCAGAATGCGATCGGTCAATGTCCCGCCCGGTTCCGTCGACATTGCGGGCACCGGCGGTGACGGTTCCGGTTCCGTCAACGTCTCGACATGCGCTTCTTTCATTGTCGCTGGCGCTGGCATTCCTGTCGCCAAGCACGGAAATCGCGCGCTCTCCTCACGCTCAGGCTCCGCCGATGTACTGGCATCGCTGGGAGTGAAGATCGACCTGGAGCCAGAAGATGTCGCCCGCTGTGTCCGGGATGCCGGGATCGGGTTCATGTTTGCGCCGACTCATCATCCGGCGATGAAAAATGTGAGCGCTACCCGGGTCGAGCTCGCGACCCGCACGATCTTTAACCTCGTCGGGCCGCTCTGCAATCCTGCGGGCGTCAAGCGGCAAGTGATCGGGGTGTTTTCGCGCCGATGGGTGCGGCCTCTAGCGGAGGTCTCTAAGAGCCTCGGTGCGGAATCGGTGTGGGTGGTGCACGGCTGCGATGGACTTGATGAGATCACGCTCACCGGCCCCACCTTTGTCGCCGCGCTGGAGAAGGGCGAGATTCGCAGCTTCGAGATGACGCCGGAAGAAGCCGGGCTCCCTCTTTGCGGAAAGGGAGAACTCAAGGGCGGGGATCCCGATGCAAACGCGATTGCACTGCAGAGCGTGCTCGAGGGCATGCGAGGCCCATATCGTGATGTTGCTCTCCTGAACGCGGCAGGGGCCATGATAGTGGCCGGTCGGGCCACAACGTTGAAGCAGGGCGTAGCCATCGCGCAGGCATCACTGGACAGTGGCGCCGCCGCCGCGCGCTTGAAGCATCTTGTTGCAATTTCCAACGCCAAATAGACGACATGACCGATTCCGACATTCTGACGAAGATCGAAACCTACAAGCGCGAAGAGATCGAAGCTGCCAGACGCGCGCTTCCGCGTGCTGAGCTCGAGGCGCGCGCACGGCGCGCGCCTTCTCCGCGCGGCTTTCTCAGCGCAATTAACAAGAAGCGCGCGTCAGGTAGCTATGCTCTCATCGCCGAGCTCAAGAGAGCGTCGCCATCGAGGGGGCTCATTCGCTCTGACTTCGATCCGCCGTCACTTGCCAGATCGTATGAAGCAGGAGGCGCCGCTTGCCTGTCGGTTTTGACGGACAAGCCATCTTTCATGGGTGACCTTGATTCCATGGAGAGGGCGCGCGCGGCCACAAACCTGCCGGTCTTGCGCAAGGACTTCATTTTCGACACTTATCAGGTGATCGAGGCTCGCGCCCATGGTGCCGACTGCATTCTGCTGATTATGGCCGCGCTGGACGACAGGGCGGCCAACGACCTCGAGGCTGCGGCCTTAGCGTATGGTATGGACGTCTTGATTGAGGTCCATGACCGGGCAGAGCTCGATCGCGCTCTCAAGCTTCGCTCGCAGATGATTGGCATCAATAACCGCAACCTGCGCACGTTTGTGACAAACCTTAAGACAAGCGAAACCCTGGCGCCACTCATCCCGAAGGATCGTCTGATCGTCAGTGAAAGCGGCATCTGCGCGTCCACTGATCTGGCGCGGCTCTCGCGAGCCGGTATCTCGACCTTCCTTGTGGGCGAAAATCTGATGCGTCAGTCTGACTTAACAGCGGCAACTCGCGCACTTCTTTCACCAAACCAGGCGGCAGCGACCCGGGCGAATCAATGACACGCAAAGTCTCCATCCAGCTGATGCGCCATACTCATATCGGATCTGAAAGCGGCAGCCTTCGCGTGATCGGTGGATCGGGAAAACGCGTCAGTGTGCTAGCCGCCGCAGCGAAAAATCCCGGACCGACAATTGCGATATCGGACTTAGGATCATGGTGGGATCCGCGAGTGTCGCCTGCGCAGCTGCATATCACTGATTATTCAGAAATAGCAGCGGGGCACCAAAAGTCCCGTTTGCGCACTTTTGTGACTATTCCAGCGGCGCGTCGGCGCCTAGGCCCTGAAGTCGGCCAGGCGAGTGTCAAGCACTATCAGGCCCGCAGTACTCTTGCGGACAAAACCTCCAGGCGTGTTCAAGGCCATGAGCGGGCTAGTCACAGGCCCGACCGGGGCGCTTGTTACCAATCATCTCTCCGACTCAGAAGCCTGCTCGATGGGCTCAACGGAGTCGAAAGGGCGCATATTGATCGAAGGCAGGGTCAGCCCGGACCGCCTGAAGATGAAAACGACGAAGAAGATGCGCGTCGGCGCGGTCACCGAGAACGTAGATCGCATGCCAGCCAGGACCGACGTCACGGTATCGATGAAGCTTGGCCATTCCAGGCGAGGCCAGAAGTCTCATCCAAACGGTCTACGGCCAAAATAGCTTATCAGAGCGATAAAGCACCAATTGCTCGGCTGGCCTGGGGAACAGAGAGCCGAGAGCGTGGCAACGTTTGCCTAGCGGGAACGCTCGAACTTGAACGTGGTCCCGCACGCTGGGCGCTGATCCTAGGTTGTCTGGCCAGATGAGCCATATTCAATCAATCGAGGCGATCGAATTTCGCCAGGCCATGCGAAATCTCGCCAGTGGCGTTGCGATCGTGGCGACAGGAAGGGCACTTGAACGACGTGGTTTAACGGTCAGTTCTATCACTTCGATTTGCATAGAGCCGCCCTGTTTGCTGGTCGGCATCAACAACAGTTCCGGGACTCACGATGCGATACTTGCGAACGGCAGTTTTGGCGTGAGCCTTCTTGCAATTGATCATCAGGACATCGCTCTGCGGTTCGCCGGCCGAGATGGCTCCAAAGGTCTCCAACGGTTCGATACGGCTCCTTGGGATCAAGGGATTCTCGACGTGCCTCTATTGCAAGGCGCAATCTGCGCTCTCGAGTGCGTTTTGCACCACTATCAAGTCATTGGCACGCACGGAATATTTATCGGCCGAACCGTTGCGGTGCGCCCAGGCGAGGGCAATCCCCTTATCAACTGTCGCGGCGAACTTCGAACACTACCACAGGATTGAATGCACGTTTTATTGGCGGCGTTTGAACTGGCAGTTAGACTAATGGTCGGGATGAGATGTGATGGAGCCGAGCTATGATCGTAGAATACTCGCCCGAGAGTGGTGTCCGTCTAATGGAGCCGCTCGACTTTTGCGGGTTCAAGCTCGTTCTAAGAGGTACGATCAGCACCCCATCGAGGCTGGGAGGAATCACGGTCGTTGACCAGGACAATGCACTGGTTCCTATCGATCTAGTGCCTAACCTGCCTGGTCGCCCGCAGGACGATCGGGGTTGGGACGTGGCTTACAGCCAGATGATCGCTGGCGCCCGCGAACGCGGCTGGATCGATCCCAAAACAAACGCGATCCGCGCACACATCGAAAGACGGGGCTGAATAGAAAACCGTCGCTTTCCGCTTGCCGATCTGCACGAGAGCGAGCGGCTGCGCCAGATCAATGAAGGAGCTGCAGCGTCATGGTTTTGGCCGGAGCGCGATCGGTAGTTGACAGTTCGTGGCCTTGTTGCAGCTATCGATCGGGCTTCATGGCGTCGTCATCTCCTGATCGTGGCGAAGCTCGCCCCTATGCAACGCAAGGCGGTACTCGCTCTCGGCGTTGTCGCCGACCTCCTCGTGCTCCTGATCGACAAATATGCCGGCTCAGCTATGAGCGAGTTAATTTGTCGCCGACGTGATCATTGCCTCGACTTCTGCGCGAAAAGCCTGACGCGAGTAGAACATGTGGCCGCCTGGGGAGGACCAGGAGTGTGACCCGCGGCGCTGAGGCGAAGGCGGGCAACTGGGCGACGGCCATTTTCGTGGCGAAATAAGGGGTGACAAGATCAAAAAGCCCGTGCCCCACCAGCACCTTCATCTTCGCATCCGTTGCAAGGGCCTGTCGTAGCTCCGACAGTGACTCCGGAGGTCTATAGCCGAAATCCCAAGCCTTCTGGACCGCACCGTTGAGTAGTTCATAAGAGCCATCCGGCCGCCACTTGAGCTTGCGCGTCAGGACATCGTCGGCAGCACTCGTCATCGGCGGCGCAAGCGCATCACCGGAGGGGTCGCCGAAGGCGTGGACAGCTGAATACGGATAGGGATCCAGACCCCTCACCGAGGCGTCATAACCTCCGGTCACCTTGCCGCTGTGGCGGTCCAATTCGCGGCGGAATTCGTAAATGTCAATGCGGCCACCACGTCCTCGAGTCACTCCTTGGTCGATGCCAGTTAACGCGGCGATTTTGTCGGCGACACGGTTGCTGGCCTCGCTGTCAGCCTCACCTTTGAGGAGGTCGGCCAGGAACTCGCCTTGCGCGTAATGTTCCACGTCGGTGAGATCGGAGGCCTTCGCTTGGCTCTTGGCTTCATGAGCTGTAGCGACATAGCTCGGCAGCAGCGTGACATATCGCAAGATACCGATGGGGCCGTAGTCAAACACCGGCGAGATCGAGATCAAGTCCTTGACTCCGACGCCCTGCTGCATCTGCAGCTGGCGCACGACCTTCGGTCCTCGAATGCCGCCATAACTTTCGCCCACGATATACTTTGGCGATAGGAGCCGGTCGTACTTCTCAAGCCAGCGGCGTATGCTCAACGCGAAGGCGCTGACATCGCCGTCGACGGAAAACAACTTCTTCCGGACAACCTCGCCGTTCGCGACGAAGCGGCTATAGCCAGTCCCGACCGGGTCAATGAAGACGAGGTCGGTGAAATCGAGCCAGGTTTCCGCATTAGGCTTCGCTTCTAAAGAAGTGGAAGGCGTGATCTTGTCGGCGTTGATCGGCAGCCGCCAGGGTCCGGCATTGCCTAGCTGGAGCCAAGCCGAAGATGAGCCGGGTCCGCCGTTGAAGAAGAATGCGACCGGGCGCGTCTTGCGGTCCGTCCCGTCGAGCAGATAAGACGTATAAGCGATGTCGGCTTGCGGCTCACCTTTTTCGTCGAATAGGCGAATCGCGCCCGCTGTCGCAGCAAAGCTGAGCACCCGGCCTGGCACATCGAGCGTATGCTTGGTGGTCGAATCCGGCGGCAAGCGATGCGGCTCGCTTGCAGACGGCGCGCTCGGTGTTTGTCCCGCCCGTTCGTCAGGACCGCTCTTCTGGCCGGCCTGCGCGGAGGCTTCAGGGCGCCGCGGCGGATCGTCGGCCCGGCCCGTCTCCATCGTGCCCCAGGCAAAAAGAGCCAGCGCAAGAGAAGCGCGGCGGAGCGTGCTGAAATCAAAATTGCATTAAGTTGTCCTTTTGCCGCCAAGTTGTGTGCGCATGGCGCGCACGGCGCATACAAATAGCTGACGGTCGAGAAAGAACACCTACTAACTCATGCAGTATTCATTGCCCCTGAATCACATACGGTGGCGGCAGGACCGGTGGTTGCAGTTAGCGCTCTCGGGCCGGCGAGCACCTCCACAGAGACCGAGCTACTGTACGACCTGCAGGAACACTGAGGTACCGTATGTCCTGCCCCTGCCAACGAGTGACTCGCCCCACACTCCGGTCTGAGGTGTACGCATCCGGCGACCGCCCCGGGTAGGCCGTTTTTGGTGGAAGGCTGATCGCGCTTAAGCGGCCTGAGCGAAGCTGAGGCGGCCGCCTCATTCAGGTGGTGAAGCCTCCAGCATCATTCGCTACGGACGGTGTGGCCATGGTTAACGGTGTTTAACTGACATCGGCCCTCAAGTATTTTCGTCCCTTGGCCTAACCTCCTTTGATGTCCATGCGTGGAGCTTGCTTTGCATCTCATTCAATATTTTGAGCCATTCGGGAGTTGAAAACGAAATCTTCGAAGTCCGTTTCATTCATAGAGCCAGAGCCACTCTTCACCACCACTACCTCAGAACGGCAAACACCCCTTTGATCCAAATCAACCAACGGTGCTGCACTCGCACCACGCGAGTGCCCGCCTTGTCGGATATCATGTGGCGCCGATTGTCAGCCTCGAGACAACTCGTGCACGTGATGCGAAGCACGATTCGAAGCTCTTAAAGATTAATGTATCAGCGCACTTGCAGAAGCGCCGCAATTTCAGTTCGGCACGTTGCTTGCCTCATGGAAGGAGCACCACAAAGCCATGGTGATGTAGGGCCGGAAAGATCGCGACGTTTGAGATTGTTGTTGGCTTCGTCATTCTTTGGATGGCTTCTCGGGGCCGGCCAACCGGGGGATCCGCCTCGAGCGACGTCCGTCGCCGCTGAAACACGCCCCCCGAACGGCGGCACGCGCGCAGTGTTGATCTAGGACAGGGGGGCTAGTTTCGCGATCTCATATTGCGGCATTAGTGAAGACTCGCTCGCGGGATGTGGAGGCGCCCAGTGGGCTCAAAGCGATCGACCTCTGAGGACGACTCGGCCCGGGACGCCGGCCACATGGACCTGCCATCCCAGTTGTCAGACCCCGCGGTCGGCATACAGGCCACCGTGCCCGCGGAAGACTTCCCACATGCGGAAGACTTCACACATATCGTCGGCTCGGGATGGGAGCATGGTTGCCAATCGGCGCCCGACACTCTGATCGGTTCACTGCCGGCGACACCGCTCGAGTCGCGGCCACATTTTTACATCCATGGTCGGCCCTACACGACGAAGTTCGGGCAAGGAGCAAAGGAGGCGACCCTGAACAATCCGCGAGGACTTAGCGTTACACTGATTCCTGGACGTGGACTTGAACCGCACGAGACCGTAGGGGCGCGCATCGAAGGCTTCCCGAAACATGTGGGAGAGACATCCTCATCGACCAGGGCTGGGGTTAAGCGCAGTCGCACGTCCGAGGCGGAGGAGCTCCTTGGCGGGTTCAGGGCCTGGGCCGTCGAAAACAACTTTGCCGACAGAACCGCTAGGCAATTCATGCTCAATCTCCGCCGGTTCAACGGCTTCCTTCAGTCTAGGGGCTTGGCACTGGACGACCTGCTTGATGACCAAAATCAGTTGGCTGAGCGTGCCGCGGAGTATGAGCAGGGGCCGCACAAGCGGGTTGAGCGCGCTTTGACAGCGCTCCAGGATTTCCGCGCCGGGAACGTGGGAGGTCCGCTCAGAGGCCCGCGTTCGCGTTATGAATACCCCGAAGACGCGGCCTTGCTGATCCGGTTCGCAGCAGCAACCGGCGGGCTTGGGGTACCCAAACAGACCATCGTAAACACTGGAAGCAGACTCAGGGCATTTGCTAAGTGGCTCAAAGCAAACGACAAGCCATCAATGGCCTCTCGGTTTCTAACCAACTTAATAGCCGACGACGTTCTGGAGTACAGGAGGCAGGGTGGAGACCCTGACGACCTGCTCGACGTTGCGCTGTCTCATCTCCGAAGGTTCGGGCCTGGGGAGCAAAAATTTGTAAGGGGAGCCGGGCCCCGTGTCATGGGACGCCGTACCCTGGCTCCTTATCCCGACGACGCTCGCATCATCGACGCCGTGGCCAACCAGCGTCTGCGCAACCTTGGACCCGGGGCGGCTCGCAACACCCAACATGCTCGGGCTAGCAATCAACGCACTTTTAGCGACTGGCTCCAAAAGGAAGATAGGGGGAGCATAGTGAGCCGACTCAACGGCAGTGAGCAGCAAGAAGAAGCGTTGCAGAAGGATTATGGGGACTTCAGGCGAGACACGGGATATACAGCGGGCGTGCCTTTCGGGCCTCTTCGGCAGTACCTCCAACTTGTTAAGGCGAACGCGGCGCTGGAGGTGGGCCCTCCTGAGCACGCGCAGGAGGCGGAACCAGCCAAACGGGAGGGCTTTGATTTGAGTGAGTGGCCGCCCCCGGCAGCCGCGCCATCTCCGTCTGTCGGGGCTCGACCGTCACACATCCACGGCGATCTTAGCTCTCGGCTTGATTTGGCCTCCACACCGCACGCGCTGCGTCATGATCCTCCGTCTGCGCCGGTGCGGGATGTCCCGCCGCCGTCTGATTTCATCCATCACTCTGGAGTTGGGCAGACGGATGGACAGGCTTCTGGATCGGAGCGTCCGCTGGCGCTTGCCGAAACGGAATGGCTAGGCGACGAGCATATCGCGGCGGATTACGCGCTCCTGGAACAGGAGTTGCAGGGGGACAATCGGGATCTGGCTGTGCGGACGCGGTTCGTGCGGCCCGCGCAAGCCCATTTGCTGCGCTCGATCGAGAACCAGAGCGTCTTGCTGGAAAGCTTCCATGCGATCGTCAATGACCAGGACGGTAACGACACCGCCAATTTCCTGTTTGTGCCAGTAAATAATGCTGCTCCGGGTGGCGGCGGTACGCATTGGTCGCTGCTGCTTGTTGATCGCCGCGAGCGGGCAAGGCCGGTCGCCTATCACTACGACTCCAGAGGGACCACCAACAGCGCCGTTGCAGCAGAGCTCGCAGCAAGGCTAGGCGCTCACCTGGCGCCAGCCCGCATGGCCCAGCAGCAGAACGGTTATGATTGCGGCGTCTTCTTGGTGGACGGCACGCGGGCGCTGGTTGGACGACTGGCGCAAGGAGAGCGGCCGCAGCACGAGCCGCTGCACCTCGACAGCCTCATCGCCGATCGGCAGGTACTGCAAAACCGACTGAGTGGCCGTCCCGGCTGGGGCTGATGGACCCCGGAACGGCTTTTGCCGACACCAGCGTCTGCCGTGGCTTGAAACCAGCGTCTCGCCGGCAACAAAAGGCCCAACCGAGCGAACGGCGCACAGCCAGGCGCGAATATAACTCCCATCCCTTCGCACAGCTGAACGGTTTGGTGAGCAACTTCAGCTCCAAACCTGTCAATCAGCGTTGGACTGGGGCTAGCACTCCACCACTCCAGTCTGGTGCCGCGTGGGTTTGGTGTAGAGAGTGCGTACTACGAACGCGATAAGGCCGTTATATTGGCCCGGACATCCGGAGGCGTTGGTCTGTAGCGCGACGGAGGCGGACGCAGGTTCAACCGATGCGACTTTACTTAGGCCCCCATCGCTTCTTGGCGGCTAGCACAAGGAAACCAGCTCGAGTGAAGCCCATGCTGTTCAGCGCGGGAAGAGTGATGTTGATGCGCACACTTGAGCTGCTGCCGGTTTGATGGACACCGGGTCAAGCTAATCCCACCTTGCGCTCGATAACCGATGGTCGAGTGCCTGCGGATCGTGTTGTAAAATCTCTCGATGTAGTCGAAGACATCGGCTCGTGCCTCATCTCTGGTCCTGTAGATCTTTCCGGCCGTCCGTTCGGTCTTGAGCGACGAGAAGAAGCTCTCCATCGCCGCGTTGTCCCAGACGTTGCCGGAACGGCTCATGCTGCAGACGATGCCGTGGTCGGCCATCAGGCGCTGGACCTGCTCGCTGGTGTACTGGGCGGATTCAATCGATCGTCGCAACACCAGACTTGGAGGTTGCGATGGGCATTCGAAAGCGACGATCACTGCGATCTGGACGGGCGCCGTTACCGTCCCCCGGAAGGCCGTCAGTTGCGGGGCGATCTGAACTTCAACGGTTCTGGTTGGGGATTGCTCAGGGAATGACCAGCGAGGATGCTGCGCTAACAGCTGGTATGTCGCAGGCTGTGGGAACCAGATTGTTCCGAAAGGCAGGCGGAATGCCACCAGCGACGTTCAGATCTTCAGCCAAGCCGCCATGCGGGCGGTATCTCTCTTTTGCGGAACGCGAGGAGATTGCACTTCTTCGCGTTCAGGGCCTTTCGCGGCGCGAGATCGGGCGCCGTCTTAGTCGATCTGCCTCGACCATTTCCCGTGAGTTACGACGCAATGCCGCGACGCGCAGTGGCGGCTTGGAGTATCGTGCATCGACAGCCCAATGGCACGCCGAGCGATCTGCCCGTCGGCCCAAACCCACTAAGCTTGCACTCAATACAACCTTGCGCGCTTATGTGGAGCAGAGACTGGCCGGAGTCGTCATGACGTCGAGCGGCGCTCCCGTTCCTGGCCCCCACGTTCCGTGGAAGGGCCGTCGGCACGGCCCGCGAAAGGATCGACAATGGGCCAGGGCTTGGAGCCCGGAGCAGATAGCTCGACGCTTGCCGATCGACTTCCCGGACGACAAGGCGATGCGCATAAGCCACGAAGCCATCTATCAGGCCCTCTTTGTTCAGAGCCGGGGCGCGTTGCGCCGTGAACTGACGGCCTGCTTGCGAACCGGGCGCGTATCGCTTCGTCCCTCTTGATTGTCAGACCCCGTTGGTCGCCAAGAGTTGAGCGTGGCCGCTCCGACGCCATCCCTCCTCAAGTGGTCGCGACCACCGTTTGTCCGATTTGCGAGAGCAATCCTGTAGGCGCCCGAATACATCGCCCGCAAGCGCGAACCAATGCGGATCATCATCGCTGTCCATCGGACACTACAACGAAAGCTGCGTCAGCATTGCCGCGTCGAGCGTCCCACCGACCCGCATCCAGAGCCCTCATCAGCAAACTCGATCTCGATCGAAGCTCGGTAGCCTGCTGAAATCGGTGCGCCCCGAGGCTTCCTCGATCATACAAAGCCGATCTATAACCCGGTCGCCCCCTCGGCTGCAGATCAAGATAGCGCACATACCCCCAAAGACGGCCTTTGCGGCGCCTAAGCCCCTTACTCGGCTTGATATGGATCCTTTTAGAGTGCGCACCGCGTCAGCTGATTGAGTTTTGTGGTGAATTCGCCGATAACCGCATAAAGTCGCCCAGCTTTTGAAATGACTCTCGTTCTCAAAGTCGTTTTTCCGCTGGGGGAGCGGCTTGCCTGATTCCGCTCGCAGCTTGCTCCATAGACGATGCCCGGTATCGATTACTGCCATAGCCTGCCTCGGGGCGTCTAAAACGCGCATTTGAGCAGCGTTTTTGAAGGATTCCTTCATGCCGGCAAGAGTATGAATTAACTTAGGCCCGAGCAATGAACCGATGCCGCAATGATGAACTCGTGGTGAAGCTAGGCAGGCACCCGCTGGCTGCTCCAGCGCGCGGGTTTCTAACTAGTTCACTTTGAGATTGGATAACCAGGCTACAGATGATAACGAAGTGTTGTTGCGAGGGGAGTTTGCAACGGTCGTTGATTGGCGTTCTTATTTTGATGGACTCCCGCGGCAAGTAAAGCCCCAAACGACATGGTGTTCCCCCGAGTGCTGGCCAGAGTATCAGATCGGCAGCCACGTCGTGGCGGGCCTGTAGCTCAATGGTTAGAGCCGGCCGCTCATAACGGTCGGGTTGCAGGTTCGAGTCCTGCCGGGCCCACCAATGATTTCAATGGCTTAGAGTAAGATTTAATTCGTAGATAGTTTGGGGTGCAGTTTGGTTTCATTTCTTTGACGCCATTCGAACTGCGGTTTTCTTTGCAATTTGCTCTCCGACGCGACGTCCGGCTTTTCTCCTGCTGTAGCTTGACCAGTCGCCGCAAAGCAGAACTCGCCACATAATTTTCCCGAGCAGTCATCGTGGGACACGGGTCCATCTGAGGAAGCGCTCTTTGGTGTTATCCTGCATCGCTCCCTCATCTGTTCGATAGCTGCTAGCGTTGTGAAATGCTTTCCGGCGATCAGCTCGACTTCCAAGCGACCACCGCAATTTCCTTCCGCAGGCCGGCAACTGTTAGTCCGCCAGCAGGGAACGCCGCCTTTACTGCCACCTCTAAGCGCAACGGAGCATTCGGTGGAAATTTGCTGTGAACATCAGACTGCAAGCACCGCTTGGTGTCTTCGTTACCTGATTCTTGAATACTATCGTCTGCGGCACTTTAGTGTTCAGGTCGAAAATATGGGAGTGTGGAAAATCCCAACCGAGCTCTCGGACAAGTCATAGCCTCCTTGAGGCAGGCAGCTCACCTTTCTCAAGAAGAGCTTGCGGATCGTGCGGGTATTCACCGAACGTAAGTGAGCCAGATCGAGCGCGGCTTGAAGTCGCTGACAATCGTCACGTTCTTTCGGGTCGCAACTGCTCTCAACACGACACCAAGTAAGATATTAAGGCAACTCGAGGCTACTTCAGAGACCAGATAGATACACTGCGCCAGCTCCCAGCCACACACATCCAAAAGTAATTATTTTCGGCACTTGCAACTCAAGAAAATTGTCGTAGGTAGGAGTGAGTTAGGGGGAGCAAAAATGACCGATCACGATTACTCGCTTCATGGCGGGTTAAATCGCGCGAAAGTCGGCCGCTATCTTACACTGATTGCAGCTTCTTGTTCGGCAGGCATTGTTTTCGTTCTTTTGTCTTTGGTCGATATAGCTCACCGCTTTGACCTAAACACAAATCTGCCGCCATCAATCCTTTCTCTTGTCAGCGCCAGCGTAGTCTTCACCGTGCTGTACTGGGTGCTAAATCGCTTCGCTTGGCGATGGCCCATGCTCAGCATGGCACTGAAAGTCCCCGATCTCGCTGGCGACTGGAGCTGCGTTGGTCAAACCATCAATCCTGACGGCACTCAAGGATATCAGTGGTCGGCAACAGTCACCATCTACCAAAGCTGGGACAAGATCCGTGTTCGTTTGAAAACCCAACAGTCTGGTTCTGAGAGCATTGCAGCAGCATTGATCTGCGATGATCCTGAAGGCTGCCGCTTGCTTTACAATTATCGCAACGATCCGAAGATTGGCGAGGTTGAGCTCAAAAGTCACCTTGGCTCCTGCATGTTCCTATTTTCCAAGGATTTGAAGTCAGCTGACGGTGAGTATTTCAACGGGCATGGTCGATTTACGTTTGGGACCATAAAATTATTGAGGTAGCGATGGCGAGAAATATTGGCGGACGTCTCGGGAAACTGCAATCGAGGCGCAAGGGTACGGATCGTCTGATAGCTTTAGACGAGGCGTTTCAGAAAGAAGTACTCGCTAAGAGTTCTACTCTGGAAAGCTGGGAGAAACGGGCAACAACGCAACCCTACACCCGCTATGCACTGGGGGCTATGCAGGAAGTCGGGCCGGATTATACAAAAATCAGCATCGAAACTGCCCAGCGTGTCGGCAATCAATTGTCAAAGTCGATAACTGGAATAGAATTTAGGCTGCAAGGATCCGTGCCGCTCAACGTACACATTCGTGGTGTGAGCGACGTCGATCTGCTTGTACTTGAGAATACGTTTTTCATAATCGATAGCGCCGGAGTGATGGCCAATTCGGCAGTATACTCGGCCACATCGCGAACAAGCTTGGGCGTCCTCACTAATCTCCGATCCCAGATCGAAACGACGCTTCCTCAAAGCTTTCCTGCAGCGAAAGTTGATAAATCTGGAGGCAAGGCCGTTGGGATCTCGGGCGGATCCCTCGCTAGGCCCGTCGATGTCGTGCCGTCGCACTGGTACGACACGCTAGCGTACCAACGATCAAAATCCGAAGACGATCGCGGCGTCTATATCCTGAATAAGAAAGTTCCGGAGACAATTCAAAACTATCCATTTATGCATATAAAACTTATCAGCGACCGCGACAGCGTTTGCTTAGGAGGTCTTCGAAAGGCGATACGCTTGTGCAAGAATGTAAAAGCAGACGCAATTGAAGAAGGCACTAAAATAAATTTTCCGAGCTTTGATATCGCTGCAGCGATGTATCATGCAGATCAGAACGCCTTCAAAATTGGCTATTTTCATGAACTCAAGATTTTAGCGGAAGTCCAGCGCCACCTGGATCAAATGTATCATAATCCGGAATGGGCCAAAACGCTGCGCGTGCCAGACAACTCAAGATACATATTTGATACTGAAGAAAAGTTTCAGGGAATGAAGTCACTTTCGTATGAAATAGACGACCTTCTAAAGAACGTCTTCCGTGAGCAGCGCCCCACGTTGCCTGAAAATCTCTCTTGGGAGGTCCAGAGAGACTCCGTGTCATCACTGACTATTCCAAACTAGCATTCCGATTTGGCGGATCATCAAATCGATCCACCCGCGAGAGAGGCGATAAATGTATATAGCAATCGATGGAGACGACTCGGGCCAAAAGATTGCTGCTTGCTATTTGAACAACGATGAACTTCGCCTCAGACAAATTAGCCAAGATCTTGCAATCGCCACGGAAAAAATCTCAAATCTGTTGAGAGAAAATGGATTTGAAATCATCTTTTGCGCCGCCGATGGCGTGGCCGCAACGGCAGCCCATCCTCAAATAAGCGCAGAAGCACTCTTGAGTGAGATTCGGCAGCTTTCCCCCATCGGATTTACGTTCTCAGCTGGGCTCGGCGATAGCCTGCACGAAGCATACGTGGCTCTATTGAATGCAAAATGCCTCGGAAAAGACCGCCTCTCGCGCTTCAGCGAGATTGCAAGATGAGTTCAGTTAAGCCCTCCCAAGGAGCTTTACGTGCTTCAGCTTATCAAGTTTGACCTTCTTGTTCGCGGCCTCGCGGTATCGGTCGTTTTCGTCAGCACGCTGATCTATTACGTGCTGCAACGTTATTTTATTCCCGACTATCCAGTCTACAAAGTTGCGTCGATCGCCTCAGCGGTTGCATCACTCGTAGTCATCGCAATTCTATCGCCCATCCTCTACCGACCCGCGTGGAAATTGCTCCGTAAACTTGGCGCCAACAGATTTCAGGATCTGAATGGAGCATGGGTCGGAACAATACAGCCCAACACTAGTGGCGCCTTAGAGGTCCGCGCTGTGATTCGGCAATCGCTTCTTCGGACGGAAATCGACCTGCATGGAGCAACTGTTAAATCCATAACTCTCACTGCAACGGTGTTGATGGAGGCAGGTCAGTATAAACTGTACTACGTTTATCGTGCCGAACCTCGGGATCCGGATTGGGCGCCGTATAGCGGAACGACAAAGCTGGACTTACGCGTGCTTGCGAATAGCGGACGTTATCCTCTGGCGTTGTCCGGACAGTATTACACCGACCGAGATACGATCGGGACTATCGAGTTGACTCAAGTTGGTCACGATCCGCTTAAGGACGTGTCGTTTTACTAGAGCTTAGAAGGCCAATCACAACCATTATAGGCATGAGCCCACTAGAAACGAACGTGCATGAATGCAAACAAACGTAAGACCGTATGTCCGCCTCTGTCGGTGAGGTGGCTCGCCCTACACTGCGCGTCCGAGGGTCGTTCGGGCGGACCGAGCCGATCCTCATCACAGGAGGACGAGCCGTGGCAGATTATGGAGAAGCATTTGTCGGTATCGATGTCGCCAAGCTGAGAAATACCGTCGCGACTGCGGACGCAGGCCGGGAAGGAGAGGTGCGGTTCTTCGGCGAGGTCGATGCTTCGGCAACCAATATGCGCCGCGTCATAGTGCGGATCGCCAACCGATTTGAACGCGTCCACTTCTGTTACGAGGCCGGCCCGACTGGCTATGGTCTTTATCGCCTGATCCAGTCGCTCGGTCATGAATGCACGGTGGTCGCACCATCGCTGATCCCAAGGAAGCCCGGCGATCGGGTGAAGACGAACCGCCGGGACGCCGTTTCTCTCGCGCGACTGCTACGAGCCGGCGAACTGACGGCGGTATGGGTTCCCGATGAAGGCCACGAGGCGATGCGCGATCTCGTTCGCGCCAGAGCGGCAGCGGTTGAAGCGCTGCGGGTCCACCGACAACAGGTGAGCGCGTTCATGCTCAAGCACGGCCGCACCTATCCCCGCAAGAAGGGCTGGACAATGCGTTATCTGCGCTGGCTTCAGGAACAGAAGTTCGATCACCCGGCGCATCAGATCGCGCTCCAGGAAATGGTCGAAGCAGTTCGCATCGCGAGGGAGCGGGTCGAACGTCTGGAGCGCACGATCGAAGAGTTCGTCTCGGCCTGGTCTCTGGAGCCGCTCGTGCGGGCGCTTCAAACATTGCGAGGTATCGACCTGATCGTCGCGGTAACATTCGCCACCGAGGTTGGCGACGTGAGCCGTTTTGAGAGCCCACGTCAACTCATGGGTTATCTCGGTCTGGTGCCCGGCGAGCGATCGACGGGAGAGTGCGTCAGGCGTGGTGGAATCACCAAGGCCGGCAACCGCCGCGTCCGCCACATGTTGGTCGAGAGCGCCTGGACCTATCGACACCCGCCGAAGATCGGCAAGACAAAGCTATACCGGCTCGAGCAAGCATCGCCAGGCGTACGAGAGATCGCATGGAAAGCACAGAGCCGCTTGACTGCCCGCTACCGGAAGCTGGCAACACGCGGCAAGCGAACGACCGTGGTCTGCACTGCTAGCGCCCGTGAACTGGTCGGGTTCATGTGGGCGATCGCAAGGCAAGTGCAGCCGACCTGATCAGGCGCTCTTCTCATCGTGCATGGGTGGAGGCGGGACCACGGCAGAGGGAATGCCCGTCGGACGCTTTGTGGCCGGCAAGAGCAGCCGACGCCCGCAGTAAGATAGGAGCAGACCTCGGACGCACAATCGGGAATGCGGTAGCCAACCCGCGCATCAGAGCTTGATCACCGACGTCCTTCGGTTCCGCCTCCACCTATGCACGATCATCTCTATGAACAGCCGACGGTCGGGCGAGGCTCTGCGTTCTAATCATTGACAGTGGACATCAGAGCGTCGTTCTCAGGCCACCTCTTTGAGTGCTTGAGCGCGGTTAGCCCAGGGCGGTAGCTGGTCGATGTCGCGGTTTGGATGACCGTTGACGATGCTGGTGAGCGCGTCCGTCAGATAAATATGCGGACGCTTTCTTCAATGCCGTTTCCAGTCTGGCGCCGGGCGCTGTCATCATTGGCGAGTCGTCCATTGTTCTGCCTCAAACAGCTACGTCGGTAGCCGTAAAGCTGACCATTCTGTCCAACCTTGAAAGCTGGGGCGACATCGATCTAACGCAGGACACGATTTCGGGTATCGATGAACTGGCCGTAGTCGATGGTGGTGCAACGATCACAGCTTCGCAATATGCGGGCTTTGAACATTCAGCGCTCGGCAACTTTACCCTCGCATTCAGCGAGGGCGGCAGCTATTCATTGACCGACAGCAAATTCGCACCGGTCAACGACTATCCTGATTACGTTGGGTTTAGCGGCGTTATCGGGTTTTCCACCCTGCAGGCATTATCGAAAGACGGCACAACCCTTAATGCCGGGGATAAGCAGCTCGGATACAACGGAACGGCTTCTGATCACCATGTCGCACTTGCATCCCTCAGCCAACGAAGGCGCTATAGGCCTGACAGCCGAGATCGGTGAGGTGAGGGGAGCGATGTTGCGCGGCTGGCGATGACGGTGATGCTTTGATGCTAAAACCCTGCAACGCCTGCCACTTCGTTCCGGCCGCTGCGCGGTGCATCCGCCTCCTTCGGCGCAACGGCCTCCTCAAACGCCGCGATCGGCGCGGTGAAAGCGAAGGAGGATGCGGTGCAGCTTTGGACGATCAACGAACTGATGCACCTGACGCGAGACGAACTTTGCGATCTCGCTAACAGGATCGAAGGAGCCCTCCCCGGCTTCGAACCTGGCACGGTCACGCGATTGAACGCCCTGACCAACCTCGACAATAGCCGTCGAGATAGGCAAACGCATATTGCACGTTAGCGACAGCGCGCGCGTTGTCCTCCACATCACTGCTGAGCTGCGCGAGCGCGGCCTGCTTGCGCGTCGGATGCGACAATTCGCACCACTTAGCGTAAAATTGGATAAGCCGCGGGGCATGCGTGAGGCTGAGCGCTATGGCGGAAGGAAGCGCCTCTCGAAAGTCGTCGATCGCGGCATCGAGGATGACGGAAAGGTCCTGCCCACCAATAACAGGACGAGCGTTGCGCACATCCAAGGGGAGACCGCTGAGCGCTGTAGCCTGTTCTGTTGATGGCAGCAGCCGCGCGAAACTGATCGCCCCTCTCAGAAAATGCAAATAGGGAAGCTCTTCGAACTGCGCCGGCGTCACTTGAGCCAAGACTCGCCTGACGGAGTCCAGGTCCTCCCTCTTCAGGTAGATCGTGCACAGGCTAAAGACGCCCAAGGCGGTCAGCTGCGCGGTTGACACCTTGTTCTCGATCATCCAGGCGAGGGCCAGGTCTTCGCTTCGCTCCTTTGCCAGAACGCTCAGAAGAACCGAGCGCGAATCGGCGTCGGAGAGGTCGCGCAATATCTGAATCGCTTCATTGATATTGCCTTCGGCGACTGCGACCCGCGCGCGGGCTGGCGCGTCGGAATCGGCGCCTGGCAAGTGCTGGCCGGCAGCCAAAAAATTGCGTGCATTCGTCAGATCGCCGCGAGCGGCGGCGGACCTTGCGGCACGCAGTAAGATGGCTCGCCGGAGGCCGGATGACGGGGCTGCGCCCTTGGTGTTGATGATCTCGACCGCAAGCTGCGCCAATTCATCCTTTTTGCTTAGCTCAGGGAAGACGGAACGTTGAAGGGCTCGCTCATAGCGGTGCGCGACGTCACGTTCGATTGCCCAGCGAGGCCCTGATCAAGGATATTGGAATTGGGCCGGGTCGTATGATCCGCGCTTGCCGGAATGACGATATTCGAATGTTTCAGTTCTTCGACAACGCGCTCGGCAATCTCTCCCGGCATTGTGCGCTTCATTTGCCGAAGCGCGATGATATCAAAATGCTTTTCTTTTAATTCAGGAAAATCATCAATGCGGCGCGTGAGCTCACGCCAGCCAAAAACAGTTACGCGAAAAAGCCCTTCTGCGGCATGTCTCTCTGAAATCGCATTGACGTGGTCCGTGACAGCGACGTCGTTATCCGCAGTGGTCGCAATAATGTAGGTCTTGAGGGCGGGACGGAATTTCTTGGCTTCCTCGATTTCCGTATTGATTTCCGCAATCGTCAGCTTGGTCGGCGGCCAAACGCGTTTTCCTTTGCATTGAACGCCGGAATCGGCGCCATTTTGCTTTCCGTAAATGTCGACGCCCTTTTGCCGTTGGCCGCTCCGCCCATAGCGGACAAGTTCTGGGTCGTTCCAAATCCGCGAAAAGAGATCGGCGCAGATCTCTTCGAATTTGTCCCAACTGGCCGGCGGATGAAGTTGTTCGTCAGACATGGACCGATTGTTTCGACTCACTATCTGGGGTTAGCGTAGACCTAAAGAACATTTTGAGAACAATTTCAATGTATTGGCGAAGATCGCTGCTCTTCAACCGGCCGAGAAGAGGACATTTATGAGGACTTTTAACCGCTCAGTTTCTTAGGTAAAATTTTCATATGTATCTGATACACTTATGCTTATGGCCAAAAATCTAGAGGACAAAAAAGAGGACATTTCAGCGGCTCTTGATCGCGACGAGCCGGTTTTTTCCATGGAACCGCTCCTTATTAGGGAGGATTCCCGCCACCGGGGCGAGCTGACCGATTTAGCAGTTGACCTCGTCGGCAAGTCGGCAGGTTTCAAGAGAAGCCTACCGCAAAGCCTGCTGGGCTCCTTGGCCGATCTCGTCCGAGCCATGAACTGCTATTACAGCAACCTCATCGAGGGGCATGATACGCACCCGGTCGATATCGAACGCGCCCTGAAAAACGACTATAGCGCCGACCCCCAAAAGCGCGATCTTCAGCTCGAAGCCAAGGCGCACATCGCTGTGCAACAATGGATCGACGAAGGTCATTTGCGCGGTCGCGCTGCGACCGTCAGCGGCATCTGCGATATCCACCGTCGCTTCTGCGAGCACCTTCCCGACGCAATGTTGTGGATCGAGGAGCCCGACACAAAAGAACGAATTCGCGTTGTGCCTGGTGAATTGCGGCTTCGCAATGTCAAAGTGGGACGTCATATCGCCGTCAGCCCTGGCGCCGTTCCCCGCTTCCTCGCTTATTTCGAGAAAACGTACAGCGGTGTTGGAAAGGCCGACGCCATTTTGGCTGCGGCCGCCGCGCATCATCGCCTTTTGTGGATTCACCCTTTTCTCGATGGCAATGGCCGAGTCACGCGGCTGATGTCGCACGCCATGCTGTTGGAAGCGCTCGATACCGGGGCCGTTTGGTCGGTGGCTCGCGGGCTAGCCCGAAGTGACGGCGCATATAAGCAGCATCTCATCCAATGCGACCTTCCCCGGCGCAACGACCTGGACGGCCGTGGCAACCTCAGCGAGGAAGCACTCGCATCGTTCACGCGCTTCTTCCTTGAGACCTGCATTGACCAAGTCGATTTCATGGAGTCGCTAATGCAGCCAGATCGGCTGCGCACGCGCATATTGCTGTGGGCAGAGGAAGAAGTCCGCCTGGGCAAACTCCCCCCCAAAGCAGGCGCCGTGGTCGAAGCTATCCTCTATCGAGGCGAGCTTCCGCGTGGCGATGTCGCCAGTCTTCTCGATCTCACGCCACGTCATGCACGGCGCATCGTGTCGGAACTCCTCAGCCGTGGCGTCCTCACCTCGAAGGGACCGCGCGATCCGTTGCTGCTGGCTTTCTCTGCGACCCTTGCCTCGCGGTGGATGCCAGGACTTTTTCCGGAGCACACAGCGAATGACTGAGGAGAGATTTAGTTCACCCCTGGACACAGAGGCGCATAAAGCCGCGGCTTGAACATGGCACCACTCGCTGAACGTGAACGTCGTCAAGCGGTCCGAGCCTTTGCCGCCGGATTAAGCAGTGCCACCTCGCTCAACCGTCCCAAGGATTGGCAGGCATTCGAGCGCCTAGCACGGGATCTGTTCGTCAGGATTACAGGCGACGTCCACATGGACCTGCATGGCCGCAATGGCCAGCCGCAATCAGGTGTCGACGTATCGGGCGTTGATCTGCGAACGCGCGCCCAAGTTGGCATTCAATGTCGTGGTCGTGGTGACGGTTCAGCTTGGACGGATAGTCGGCTCACACAGAAGGAGTTACGCGAAGAAGTAGCGAAGGCGCGCAGCTTCTATCCAAAGCTCGACGTGTTCGTGGTCGTCACAACGGGTCCGAACGATGTGCGGTTAAAGAAGGCCGCCGCCGAGGTAAGCGAGCGCCACGCGCGCGACAGGAGCTTTGAGGTGCAAGTGCACGGTTGGGATTGGCTTGAGGGCCGCTTGAGCGAGCACGCCGACCTTGCCATCCGGTACGGCCTCATCGCCGTCGCAAACCCGGGGTTCAGGATGCAGCAACCGCATCGACAATTGCACAAATTGGTTCACGCCTAGCGACCGCGGTCGAATTGATGAATGATCGACGCAGCGTGAACGAGCGGTTTACTCTACAGAGCATTTCGAAGCACCTAGGATTTCCTGACTGGCGCAAGCTCGAAGCCATTACAGACGGCCGTTCCGATGTGAGCGCATCGGAGCTGGTCAACGTCGCGCGGGCGTTGGGCATAAGCGAGCAGTGGCTTCTCGAAGGAAAGCAGACCCCCTTCCTCGTTGATCCGGAGGATTATAGAGGCGGCAGAAGAGCAATTTGATTCCATCCAACGGCTCAATCCACGGCGCATCGTCTTCGTGCGACAGAGCGAGGAAGATTGTGAATCCATCGTGGCGGCTGAGGTTGATGACTTTCGTTGGGTCACCTTCCATTGGGACCATCCAACGAGTAGCCATGTCGGCGGCACAGGCAAATATCAACTCCTCGAGTATTGCTGCTTGATCCGGCGGCTCTATCGGACTTTTGATCATCCGGGCGCGTGTAGCCTTCACGGAAAGCATCTTTCACGGAAAGCATCTCGGAAAGGCTGACTTCATGCACCTGTGGGAAGGGGGTGTTTATCCAGGGACCTTCCTTCATTGGGGGCACAACGATCATTGGTGGATCGATTTTGCAGAACTGGCGAAAGAGAGGGTGGAGGGCACGTCCGAAGCTGCGCGAGAATTCCGCAAAGCCATCCGTATCGCGCGTGTGGTGCTTGCAAACCATCAAGGACCCTCTGAACGTGGCGGCTGGATGCGCACTCAGCTCGTTCATGCAGGTATCCCCGTCAACGAGAGGAAGCCTGCTGCGCGCTATCCTCTCGACTTGGGCCTCTCGCGCGATTGAATCGAGGTCGACGGGTAAAGACGGTCTAACCCTCGCGTGTCGGATCGTTGGGATGGCCGGCTCCACTTCATTTGCCGGCAGGGACGGAATCGCCTAGGTTACAGCGCCTATCTCAATCGTACGAAATACCGCGATGGAGACGAATGTGGCGACAAAGCGGCCAAGTTCAGATATTGCCGGTTCGCGCGATCCCCTAACGGAGATCTCCGCCCTCGAGACCGTGCCGCAGAACGAACATGCATTTTTACGTTTTTCTCGCGCGGTACGGCGGCTTGGACCTAAGCCAATTCGCTTTCAAAGACGGGGGTCGATCAGAGGGCGTTTATCCGGGACAGTCGCACTTATTCTTGTCGGATATGCCATTCTTGAAGTCGTACCTGGGTTAGTTGACTCAAGCCAGCAGCGTGCGTTGCATCGAGCTTCCGTGCATCGCGACGGTAGTGCCATCCGCACCGGCGTCACCGCCCAGTTCAAACGTTCTGTTCTTCTCTACTATCGCGACGTGAACGGTACCTTGCATCTGCTCTTGGCCGACGAGAGCGGGGTCAACAAATTCGTCAACGACACGCTGATCTATCTGGATACGGAAAGTCAGAGAATAAAGGCGAACACGGCAGTCCGAATTCATACGCTTCTTGCTCAGGCCTTCGCGGATCGCGATGCTTGCATTTCAGCCTATGCGGATTGGTACTTTGCTTGGAGTCGGTCCTGGGCTCTCCTCAAAGAAGCGTCCCTGGGCGGCTTGTCGGGTGTTCTACCCAGCAATGTGCAAGGAGTGCTTGAGGCGAGCCATAACGCGCTCGAGGCGCATCTTATCCAGAATTATCAGCGGTTCGTGCTTAAGCCAGAATTCCGAAATCCTATCCTTGAATCCGGTATCGCGCGCATTCTGGCCGAGGCGCATGAAGAATACCTCGCCGTTGTTGCGACACTTGATGACCGCGTTCAAGACTATCTCAACCGCGAGACGACGCACCTGGAGCATATCGATCCGCTGGTGAAGCTAGACGTTTCGCTCGGATGGGACCAACAGAAATGGAAAGCCCCGCGCGACGCTGTGGATGATGAGCCATTCTGGACGGTTCTTAGGGGAACAGGGGTCGCTTCAGTCTCAGCGTTGGTCGCCCGGAGCGCCGCACCAGCTATTGAGCGGGCCGTTGCTCCCATCTTCGCTAAAGCCACGACCAAAGTTGTCACGGCAATGCGTTCGCAGATCATCGGCGCTGCTGCAGGGACGGCAGTCGAACCAGGCGTTGGTACGGCTGTAGGCTGGGGCCTGGGTGTAGTCGGCGGCGTTGCACTAGACTATCTGGTGAGCAAAGGTGAGGACTGGTTCGATCGGCCAGAATTTGTACGGGCAAACGCGCAGGCACTGGATGCGACAGCCCAGGAATGGTCGCGCGTCATGCAGCGCGACTTATTTGCAGCGGTCGATGCTTGGTTTGAAGATACACGTGGCGTGGTTGCCGAGTTCAAGCTTCAAAGAAAAATCCCGACCGGATAACGAGAACCTCTGCTCCAGACTCTTCGCTAAAGACGGCCGACTGAGCTGCTGCCGGTTTGATGACATGATCTCCTCGAGAGAGGAGGGCTCAGGTAGGGCCTCGCCGTCTACGGTCATACCTTCCAGATGAAGGACCAATGCCTTCAACGGCCATGACGCGCGCATGGAGGCGCAGCTGCGCAATGAACGGACGACCGTGGCTCAGCATTAATGAGGCTCAAAAGACACCGCCGGCAACTATCGACCTCCACTGCCGGACGGAAAGTCTTATGTTCGGACAACTCCCGCAGCGACTTCAGACTGAATGATGGTTGCTGTGTTCAAGGAAGCTTCTAGGGAGAGGTCCCCAAATGCGAGCTGACAAAGAAGATAGTTGGCACCTGCCTCTTCCAGATGACCAAGAAGTGTTTGTCGTATTGAAGTGGCCGTCCCGGCAACGCACAACTCACTCTCGATTGCTGCATCGAACGTCAAGGGCAGATTTGGTGGAGTGGGGATGTTGTTGCGTTCGTAAAGGAACTTGAAGCTGTCGAGCCAGCGACCATAAGCAGGTGCAGCGAGTGAATAAGCATCTGCTTCAGAGCTTCCAGCCACGACCATGCGAAGCAAGCCAAGAAAAGGTGACTGGCCATTCGCGTCTGAGCGTTGCCCTCGATGCGAGCGGTATGCGTCCGTGACCCTTCGGACGGATGATGAGGGTCCAACACTCGCGATGTTTGCACCGATTTCCGCGGCCCAACTTGCCGAGTCGGGTTGATTTACGGCGATCCATGTCGGGGGGTGCGGCCACTGACGAGGCGTCAGGGTCAATGGAACGTCGTCCAAACGGTAATGAATACCCTCGTAGGAGAGCGTGCCGCCTCGCATGGCTTTTACAAGGACTTCGCTGGCTTCCGTATAACGTCCTGGTGCCGCGTCTGCACTGACCCCGAAATATCCCAACTCAATCGGGAGGGAGCCGCGTCCGATACCAAGTTCAAGCCTGCCGCCGCTCAAGTGATCGAGCATACACGCCTCTTCAAAGACTCGCAGCGGATGATGAAGGCTAAGCAGCATAACCATCGGTCCGATGCGAAGATGGGTCGTGCGTTGAGCGACGCTGGACAAGAACAGATTCGGCGAAGGACTTCTCCCATGTGGAGTACAATGATGCTCTGCTAGATGATAGGCATAGAACCCAAGGCGATCGCATGCCTCGGCGAGCAGGAGGCGATCGTCATATTGTTTGGCGACATCACGGCCGTTCGCGTCCAGATGATCGAAGATGCCGAAAGTCAGTGTTGAAGAAGGGGGATTTTCCACTTGACTACCTCAAGAATTGCAGCAGGACAGCTATCGGCTTGGCTTAAAGCGAAGATCTGGAAATGTCACCGACCGCTGAAAGGAACGTATCCATTTGCGCGTCTGTGCCGATTGCAATGCGTATGAAATTTTCGAGACCGTTTTCAGGAAAGAATGCAACCAGCACGTTGTACCTCTGCAACTCGGCTTGCCACCAAGCGCCATCGTGTTCGCCGGGCACCCGAGCCAGCACAAAATTGGCGTGGGAAGGCAATACTGCGAATCCGAGTTTCGACAGCTCAATTGTCGTTCGCTCCCTTGCAAGCATGATACGTTGGTGGTTCTCCTCGAACGCGGCTCGATGCGCAATGATGCTCGCGCCGACCGCATGACCAATCACATTCATGTTGAAGAGGTTCTGCATGGTACGCAGCCTGCCGATGAGCTCGGGGTGACCGAAGCCGAAGCCGATGCGAAGGCCCGCCGTGGCATAACTTTTCGAAAAAGTTCTCAGGACCAGAAGATTTGAATAGCGGTTGACGAGCCGTAGTCCATTATCGGGCGCAAAGTCGACATACGCTTCGTCGAGCACAATCAGTCGATCCGATTGCGCTATGAGCCTTTCTATATCGGCGATCGGAACAAACGTTCCCGTCGGATTGTTCGGATTGGCGAGCACGATAAACTTGGCATCTCTGGCGGGACCGAAAAGCAGTTGGTGCGTCGGTAAGGAATGGGTCTTCCCCCATCCGATCTCCAGAAATTGAGCTTCGTGCAACATGGCGAGCTTGCGGTTGAACGAAAATCCGGGCGACATCATCGCTACGGTATCGCCCGGAGCGAGGAACGCTTTGTAGATGAGACCGAGAAGTTCAGACGAACCGTTCCCGGCGATCACCTGATCGGTGGAGAGGCCGTAGGCACAGGCGGCCGCCTCACGTAATCCGGCGTTCTCGTCTTCCGGGTACAGATAATGCTGCTCAAGGGCGGCGATCGCGCTTTGTCTGACGATCGCTGGCAACGGGAATGGATTCTCGTTCATGTTGAGTTTGACGCAATTGGCATCAAGCGCAGGCGGAGCGGGCGCTGGAATATCTAACTGCTTTGCCACGTGCGAGAGGGAGGACAGTGCGCTTAGCAGCCTTGCGTCTGACATGTGGTTGCTCCGTCGAAAAGCATGGGTTCTGAGCATGGCGATGATCCGATCTGAGTGAACACTCTGGTCGTTGGCGCACGATGTTCCGCACCGGCACGCCGAGCCGTCTCTTCACAGTCGGGCGGCGCGGGACTTCACCCGTTTTAGAGGTTGATCCTAACAGTTGCATGAAGCAGGGAAAGTAACGTCAACTTGTGCAGCGCTCCCAGGCGCCTTCTTTGACGTAATCGAGAAGCGCGACAGACTGGCGCAGCACAGACGTTCGCGTTTGAGACATTCACAATCCTCGTTCCAGAGTCATCGACGGCCCGATGCCCTACTAGTTCTGGCAGTGTACAACTTGACCCTACGTTCGTTTCAAGGGGGCGATTAGTCATCGGACAATGTGTTCTACTCGCTACAATGCGACCCGATCGCGCTAACGATCGACGGAATCGCCAAGCAAGAAAGAATCTGGTCAAAAAAAGTGCGGCGAGGCATCCGCTCAACAAAACTGCGCGATTGAAAACTAGCTCACAGCCGCATTGGACCTTTCATTCATCGCCAAGAGCCGTGATCGCGAGGAGGCTGCAGTCGCATGGCTCGAGAGTGGCATTGTTGTTGCAGCAGCTATGCAGTCGAAGTGGGCAGGTGGCGCCAGAGTGTGACGATATGGCACGGGCAGGAAGCGAATGCGATGCAAGAGAAATCGCCATGAAGGATCTGAACGACAAGGAGGTAGGAGACACAGAAACCCTGCTTTGTCACCTAGGTCGTGCGCCGGCCGAACATGCCGGGATGGTGAATGTGCCGATCTACCGCGGCTCCACTATTGTTTCGGAGACCTTGGACGATTGGGATATCCGCAACAAAGACACTCCGAGCTACGGTCGCTTTGGCTCGCCCCTGTCTCGCGCGCTTGAAGCGGCCGTTTGTAAGCTAGAGGGTGGCTTCCGTTCGATTCTCTTCCCATCAGGGCAATCTGCTTGCACTCACTCGCTACTGGCCTGTCTGAAGGCGGGCGATGCTGTTCTGATCAGCGACGGCGTATACGCGCCTGTGAGAGCCTTCGCGGACACCGTTCTTGCGAGACTGCAGATCGAAGCACAGTATTTTTGTCCAACGTGCCCGTCAGAATTGGCAGCAAAGATCAACGCAAATACACGGGCCATCTATCTGGAATCGCCGTCGTCCATGACCTTCGAGGTTCAAGATGTGCCAGCGCTCGTGGCCATTGCACATCCGTCGGGCGCGCTTGTGATCCTGGACAATACGTGGGCGACACCTCTGTATTTCAGACCATTTGAGCATGGGGTCGATATATCGATCCATGCCGCGACGAAGTATATCGTTGGCCATTCCGATGCATTTCTTGGCGTTGCAACTGCGAATGAAGCGGCATGGCCTGCACTGAAGTCTACCGCGCACCATTTCGGTGAAATTGGCGGACCCGATGACATTTATCTGGCTCTCCGGGGACTGCGCAGTCTGGCTTTGCGCATGAAGCGGCATTGGGAAAATGGCGTTACTCTAGCGCAAAGCCTGCAGACGCATCCAGCTGTCGACCGAGTATTGCACCCGGCCCTTCCCAACGATCCGGGCCATATCATTTGGAAGCGGGATTTTCTGGGCGCCAGTGGACTCTTTGGGATTGTTCTGAAGCCCATGTCACGGGAACAGCTTTCGGTTCTCTTCAGTAGCCTGCGCCTCTTTGGTATTGGTCTATCGTGGGGCGGGTACGAAAGTCTCGCTCTGCTTGTCGAGCCACCAAAGCGAATGGAAGCCTCGCACGCGTTCGCAGGACCACTGGTTCGCATACATGCGGGCCTGGAGAGCCCCCACGATTTAATCGCGGACATGGACGCGGCACTGAACGCCGCCTGCAACGCTGCAACTGATGGCATTGTGCGCCCGGAAATGGATGAACTGGTCAGTCAATGCCAAGTAGTCAGTTAGCTGGGCTCTAACCTTAAGCAGTGTCTCGATGGCGCCAGGAGGCTGCCGCGCTGATTCTCAGTGAGGCACGAACGCCTCGTCCATGAAAACGGCAATGCGCGACAGAACGGCTTCTCTCAGCACAGAGGTTTGTCCTGGCAAGATCAATGACTTCATCGGTCCGGCCATTCACAATTGCCTTAAGCTGCATCGTCGCCCGTCTGGTCGCTGATTGCTTCAGCGACCTGTTGAAGGTGGATGATTTGGCTACCTGGCTTGATCTCGGCTAGCCTGTCCAGCTGTTTGCGGGTCCGGGCATAGTGTTGTTGTGCTTTCTTGAGACGCTCATCATTGGACTTGGAAGAGAGCTAAGTCCGCCAGAGTTGCGCGAACGTCACCAACCACCGGGAGGTCGACAGCCGCCCGGCGACCTAGATGTTCCGGACGTATATCAACTTGTGCAATCCGTACGCTGCCTCCCCTGAGGATAGAACTGGCGATAGGGGAAATCGCTTCTAAGGATAAAAAGAACGTCGCAGTCGGCCATGGCGTAATAGCCCGAGGAAAGGCCGATCAGCCCCGTCATGCCGACATGGTAAGGATTGTCCCACTCCACGTACTCTTTGCCCCGCAGAGCATGCACGATCGGTGACTTCAGCCGCTCGCCGAGCGCCAGCAGTTCATAAAAGAACGGTCACCCGCTGAGCTCTGTTCAACGTATCGGCCAGGACATCGAGTTCGGCAACCTTCGGCGAGGTCACCGGCAGCGGAGGCCGCAACCCAGCGAGCTTGGGCCGCATCTTATCGGCCGCAGGACGAAGCGCGACATCACCAGGAATGACGACAACGGAACCGCCGCGATTTCCCACGGCCTCGCGGATGGCTGCCTCAAGGATGGGTGGTATCTGATTGGCGCCAGAGACCAGCTCACAATAGTGGCTACACTCTCTAAAAATGATTTCGGGGTGGCTTTCCTGAAAGTACGACACACCGATCCCTGCCGGGGGAATGTGTGCCGCGATCGCTTCAAACAGGCCGTTGATGAGATGGAGATTGCCTGGCCCGCAGCTTCTGGCACAGAGGCGAGGTCGCCGGTCAGATGTGCCGCGGCACCGTCCGCGAAGGCAGCCACTTCCGCGTGCCGGACAAGAATCCAGTCGATGCGTCCGTGTCGGCGGATCGCATCGGTAGGGCCATTCAGGCTATCCCCAACGATTCCATAGATGCGCTTGAAGCAAGAATGTGGGCAGAACTGATCTGCGACAGACTGCGCCATGACTCACGTCTCGTCCGAGAAATTAGCTTTGCGATGCGTGACCACCTCGCAAAACACAACTACGGCGCAGCGCGATATCGCGTAAATGAATTATTCGACTGCAATTCAGTCGCTACCGGAATGATCGTCGCCGCGCGTGCAAGCCACCAGATCTAGCCAGGCCCTTGCGGCATGCGACAGATAAGCACCGCGGCGCCAAATCATTGCAATGTGCCAGTCCATATCGGCTTCGTCGAGTGGCACCCGAGCGATCGACAGATGCTTGCGTTGTTCCGCGATCATCCGTGGCAGAAAAGCGGCCCCCATACCCGTCGCAGCAAGCTCGACGATAAAATCAATCTGGCTGCTACGCGCGACAACTCGCGGCTCGAAGCCGTGCCGCTGACAAGCATCCAAAATCACGCGGTTCAATGCAAATCCAGTTTCAAAAAGAATGAGCGGTAGCTCCCGCAATGCCGAAAGATCAAGGGATCGGCACCCCGAAAGCGCGTGGTTCACCGATAGCACAACTGTAAGGGGCTCGCGCTTGACGTCCTGCCATTCAAAGCCTTCTGACACGGGGAGCAGCGAGGCCGCGAGCTCGATCTCGCCCGACAGCAAAACCTCCTCAAGCCGCTCGCTTCCGTACTCCACGAGCCGGATATCGACGCCTGGATATCGTTCGCGGTAGATCGCAAACAGCTTTGCGAACAGAGTGCCGCTACCCACCGGTGGCAGACCGAGCTTGAGAACGCCGCATTCAAGGCCACGCAGATCGCCCAGTTCTGATATCAGATCGTCGCGCTCCATCAGGATCCTGGTCGCACGGCGGTAAACAATTTCGCCGGCAGCGGTGAGCTTGCTGCGATGGCCGATCCGATCAAGTAGCGGCACACCAATCTCGTCCTCGAGCTGCCTGACTGCCTTGCTGACCGTGGACTGGGTTGCGAATACGACTTTGCCGGCCTTGGAAAACCCGCCTTGTCGTACGACCTCCACGAAAGCACGTAGTGTCCGAAGCTCCATGTGAATTCCAAAACCGAATAGACTCTAGTCGATCAATTCATTCGAGAGAAAGCGCGAGCTTACGTCCGACTCTGCGTGTCGAAAATTAATTCTCGGGTTCTTGCTCGTTTAGGCGGCTTTTCTCTTCCGGACGAGTTGTCTTACATATTGGTCATACTCTTGCAGTTTGCGAGGTCGTGATGGGCTCGACCAGCTGCAGGATGTCGACGTGTCGCAGCGTGGTTCTATGTTGACGCCGACCCAAGACGGACACGCGGCTCAATTTTGCGCTAGTAGCAGCATTCTCTTTGAATGCAATCGGAATCCGGGGAGCGGGCCCGGCGGCTGAACTTCCGCCGATGATCTCTCTGCGCACCCTCTCTGAACGGCGCAGCGTTGAGGCGGTGCCGAACAAGGCTGTACGGTTTTCTGGATTTGGTGGTGAGGTCGAGCGGTGTTGTATACCGCCCTGTGTTTCAGGCAAAGAATCTGTGTTGCATGCCTGAGCGTGTCGAATGCTCGAAAACTGCCCAGTGCTCAGGCGCTTTCGTCAAAATGACCGAAGAATGGGGAGGGATGAGAGGAGCGATGAATCATCCCACGGTTTGCACATCGATGGCCCCCGGTGTTGCGCCGCATTTTCCTTCTGCTGTGTTCATTGACTAGGAAAAGTCCATTCGATGAACAGGAAAAAGCAAGTCGTATTGCGTTTGCACTCTTTCATCGCGCTAGCGCGCATCCATGTTGCACCGAGCAACAGATCGACTTGTGTTTGGTCGTGCGCCGCAGGTCGGTCGTTTTTTTGCCCTACCGCAGCCAAATGCCCTTGCAAGGAGCCGGGCCACCGACGCGATGTTTGACAGGAGAGACAGTGAAAGTGTTGCAGGTACGAAGCGGTGTCTTCGATCCAGAAGATCTTTCCTTGCTGGGAGGGATCTTTGATGAGGCGGTGGCGGCGTTACCGGCGAGTATGCGAACTCCCATCAACCGAACGGAGATCGCCAAGCTTGTGCTTGGACGCACAGCTGCTGGTCAGGCCGAATTGGTCCTCCTAAAGCAGCTGATGGTAGCCATTGCTTCTGCCGTTTAGTTCAACAGAGGTTCAATGCTTCCTTGGATGAGCCCATGACGACGTCATCGGACGACAGGTCAACAGTGCGGTCACGTGCGTCTTGCATGTCACGTCCGCCTTATGAGGCGCTCCCCGGAAGGCGAAGTTCGCTATTTCGAGCGAAAAGTTGGCAACAAGATCTGCGCGCCGTCAAAACCGCTTGAACCTCACGTGACGTTAGGTTGTAGGTTTGAAAACTGAGCAACATGACCAGACCTACATCATTCAGGCGTCGTTGGCGACGCATCGGTGAACTTGCAGAGGCGACCGGAGTTACGGTGCGCACTCTGCGTCACTATGAGCAAACGGGATTGCTCGCTGCCTCGCAGCGCACGGACGGTGGTCACCGCATCTATGACTGTGAAAGCGTTAGAAGGGTGTATCACATTCTGGCGCTTCGCGAGCTCGGGTTCTCTCTTCAAGAGGTACGGAGAGCGATGGACGGCAGAACGCCGCTTCCTGACCTCTTGAGCGAGCAATTGGAGCGCGCGGAGATTCAGGTCGCGCGTGCAACCAAGTTACGCGATCGTTTGCGCAACATCACGAAGAATACGGAATCGGATGTCGGTGTAGACGAATTGCCTGCTCGCCTTGACGCGATGTCACGAGAGAGCTTTGCTCAAACGCGCCGGCGGACTCGGGCTGTCGATGACGTGGATCGATAGCCGTGGTGGCAGAAGGAACGAGTGAATTGCGCGGTCGTCGGTCAGACGACGCGACGTTCGAATGTGAGCGCCGACGACGACAGGGTGGTGCAGCGCGCAAAGCAGCCAACATCAGGGGCTTCAAATGGCGTTCCTTCGCATGAGTTCAGCTGCCGGTGCAGCGCTCCTTGCTTTCGTATTGGTCTCGGCCGCCTCCGCTGACGATGTTTTCGTTGCAGTGGCCGGACCTATGACAGGCAGCAATGCTGCGGTCGGTGCTCAGATGCGTTACGGTGCAAGTGTGGCTGTGGATGATTTGAATTCTTCCGGATTGCTCCCCGCATACAAGATCAGACTGACTGTTGCCGACGACGCTTGTGATCCAAAGCAAGCCGTGGCGGTAGCCAATCGCCTGGCGGCGGACCAGGTTCGGTTGGTTGTTGGCCACTATTGTTCGTCCTCCTCAATTCCCGCTTCCGACGTTTACGCTGAAGCGGGAATTATTCAGATTTCGCCCGGATCGACCAATCCTCGGCTGACCGAGCGAGGTCTCAACACGGTTTTTCGGATCTGTGGCCGTGACGACCAGCAAGGCTTAGTGGCCGCCGATTATATCTTGCGACACTATTCCAAGAGCAAGATTGCCGTCCTTGACGACAAGAGCACAGCTGGCAAGGGCATTGCAGATGTCGTTGCGTCCCGTCTTCATGATGCGGGCCTGCAGAACATTATGCGGCAAAGCTATATGGCCGGCGAAAAAGATTACACCGCGCTAGTTTCCAGGATGAGGAGAGACGGAATCGAAATCGCGTATATCGGTGGTTACTACGCGGAAATAGGCTTGATTGTACGCCAAGCCGCAGACGCACAAGCGCGGCTTACGGTCGTGGCTAACGATCCGCTGATGACGGGCGAATTCGGCGCGATTGCGAGCAGTGCTGCAAATGGCACTCTCTTCACATTCATGCCAGATGCAACCAAAAACGCGGAGGCGGCGGACGTCGTAGCCAGATTGAGGGCAACAAAACGACCCGCGGAAGGCTACACGCTTTACGCGTACGCTGCAGTGCAGGCGTGGGCTCATGCGGTAAAGCGCGCTGGTTCCTTCAACGCTTTGCGCGTGGCGAAGGCGCTTCGTTCGCAAGAAGCCGAGACCGTGATTGGGCACGTGCGGTTTGATGGGAAAGGCGACAATGCGTCTTCCGGTTTCGTGGTTAATCGCTGGCGCGACAACGCGATCGAGAGGGCGGAATAGATCAGATCGCGGTTGACACACCAGAGATCTGAATATCAACCAGCCGGCCCCCCCCATTTGGCCTGTCGGTCGCACCCGATAGAGTTGCGCGGAGGGTGGGAGTCCGAGTCTAAAGGCAAATGAAAGCAGATCGAAAAATGTTGATGCGATCAACCTGGCCGGTGGCATCAGGGAGAGGAACGATGAATGGTCCTGCTACTTGAGGAAAAATTGTGCCGAGAAGAGCCGACCATAGGAATCACTGGCGACGGAAAGCTGCATCGAATTGCGACTTTCACTGTCACCTAGCCAACATTCCATTGGGCGATCGAAGCTCATACGAACCGCGATTGTCATTCCGAAGCATCTACAGGTGTGTCTCTACCTAACGAAGAGTGGTTTGGAAGATGGCCTAGGCGTGTCTTCGAACCGGCGAGAGGAGAGGCCAGGCGCCCTGCCTCCTGCAACAAAACATCACGCATCCATATGCTTGCTGGATCAGTATTGTGGAGAGAAGGCCATTGGACGGCCTCGGTGAAGCCCGGAAGCGGTAGCGGGAGTTTAGTGATCCGCAGTGGCATCGTCTTGGCGAAATACTTCACGAGCGTCAGGGGCATCGTCGCTATTCGGTTGGTTCCAAGTAGCATGGGAGGGATCATGCTAAAGCTTTGCACGACGACCTCGATGCGTCTCTTGATGCCGTGCTCTTGCATAAACCATTCGTCTATGGATGGCACTCGAGTGCGCCCAAACTTCACCGCAACATGCCCCATCGACATGTACATCTCGAATGTAAGCTCCCGCGATAGCTGCTTGTTCGAGCGGCAGCCGACGCACACGAGTGTCTCGTCAAAAAGGGCCGCCTTGGGGTGAGCGTCCGACATGTACAACTCGGGCACGATAAGAAAATCGATTTCGGCGCGTTGGAGAGGGTGGTCGAACGGATCCGCAAGAGGCATCAACTCGAATCTGACCCCGGGGGCATCTCGTGCGACACGCTCCACGACATGACGGAACCACACGACGGTCGCAAAGTCAGACAGGCTGATCTTAAAGCGCCGTTCAGAGTCACTCGGTTTGAACGTGTCTCTGCTGGTAATGGAGAACTGGATATGAACGAGAGCCTCGCGAGTTGGAGCGGCGAGGGCTTCCGCACGTGGAGTTGGAATAAGCTCGCGGCCCTTCATCGCAAAGAGGTCATCTTTGAAATACGCGCGTAGGCGGCCAACCGCCGCGCTCATGGCCGGCTGGCTCAAGTTGATGCTGCGTGCTGCTGCCGTGAGGTTACGCTCAGTCATCAGAGCATCGAGCGCGACGAGAAGATTAAGATCAAGTCCTCGGAAACGCATTGTCACCTATCCGCAGTGTAGATGTTTCTCATCCAAAGAATCGATTTTACCAGTTCGCTCAGGGCCGGTTAGGAAATCTCCAGCCCCTGAGCAAAGGGGTAGGTTTCGGAGAAGCACAGCGTGGCACCGCAGATCGCAAAGATTGGTGATGGAGTTTCGTCAGCGGTTGTGCACAGCAGCTTAGCTCGGCGTCCGTCATTGTATTGTCACATCCGAATACATTGCATCGATTCCAGTGTTAACGAATCAAGCGAGCAATCGCCGAGCGCACAGGCGGCGAGCCGTCATCCGCGCTTTGAAAAAACAAATGAGCGGCAAAAAGGTCGTCGCGTGCATCAGGGTCAGTGCCAGATATTGAACGAAGCAAATGAAGCCGCGGCTAACACCGTCGTATCCCGCTTTCCGTGCCCGCGATCAGCACATTTGCTGTGCGGCCAGAGGAGCGTGACGTCGCCTGCAGCGGAGTCGCAGCTCCTTCGCCCGTTGGAGGCAGTTTCTACAATGCCGTCGTCTCCGATGGCAACTGCACGTCGCTCAACAATGCGGCCAGGAGCGTGGTTTAAACCATCGTATAGGCTCCGCATACCATTCAATGGAAGGCGTCTACCTCGATATGATTGGGTAACTGGGTGGCCCTTCGCTAGCTTGAGTCCCACACACCGCCGTCGCGGAGGATGCGAGACAGTAGACAGAGCACGACCTGTAACAGAGCCGACCGCTACTCGCCTGGAGACGACGGCGATAATGAGCCGCGGCACACACAAAATCTGGATTATCCAAAATGGACAGCTCCTCGCGCGACACGATCTAAACGCCGTCCACAAGCCAACATCACCCCCAATTCGCTGACGACACCATCGAACGAGCATCGTCCCAGCGCCCGTCGCTCGCCCGATGCGTGCCTCAGGAACGCAGCAAGAAGCAGGAGAGTCTTTCATGCGCCCTCAGCTCCAGTGGAGGACGTGCTGGGAAAATGACTTACAGATTGCCGACCACGTCGAACTCTCCGAGTTTTTTCGAAAAGCTTACGGTCCGACCGGGGCGTTTAACGCACAACCGTTTGAAGGCAATCGAAGCTGGGCCGGCGCGAGACCTGAGCTCCGTGTAGTTGGCTACGATGATCGCGGCGTGGCGGCTCATATCGGCGCGCTGCGGCGGTTCATCAAGGTCGGCGAAATCGATCTGTTGGTGGCTGAACTTGGACTGTACGCGGTACGCCCGGATCTCGAGGGACTCGGAATCTCGCATTCTATGCGCGTGATGTATCCCGTGCTGCAGCAGCTTGGCGTTCCCTTCGGATTCGGCACGGTTCGACATGAACTCGAAAAGCATATCTTTAGGCTGCTCGGCCTCCCGGGTTTGGCGACAATTATTCCGGGCATTCGCGTGCGGTCCACCCTTCCAGATATCTATACCAACCTGCCACCAACTCGCATCGATGACGCACTGCTCGTAGTGTTCCCTATAGCGCGGTCGATGAGCGAGTGGCCCACCGGTACAATCATCGAGCGTAATGGGCCAGAGCTGTGAAACACGCCAGTTGCTCCTTCGAAGCGCAGAGCAAGCGCACCAGCGATACCGTCCGCCGCAGCGTCTATTTGACGTTTGACGACGGGCCTAATCCATTTTGCACGCCGGATATTCTCGATGTGCTGGCGGAATACCGCGCGCCGGCGACGTTCTGCGTCATCGGCACGTACGCGGCGAATGAGCCGAAGTTAATCCGACGGATGATCGCGGAAGGGCACGAGGTCGCGAACCACACGATGACGCATCCGGATCTATCTAGATGCGAGCCAGACGAAGTGCAGTGTGAAATAGTGACCGCGAGTAGCGCCATCAGGAGCGCATGCCCTCAGGCCTCGGTGCGACGCGTGCGCGCGCCGTATGGCATTTGGACCGAAGCAGTG